>DVJH01000005.1 GCA_018710795.1 Candidatus Galligastranaerophilus gallistercoris
TACAAGTTTTTAAAGCTGGATGATACGTTTATAAAAAATTCCTATTTGGGTCAGGAAGTTTTGTTTAACGGTCAGGTGGGCAAAATTGACGGAGTACCAGTTATTGTTGCACCTTCAAGTTATTTAACGACAGGGGTTAATTTTATTATAACCCATCCGAGTGCCCTTGTTGCTCCGGTTAAATTAAACGAATACAAGATACATATAAATCCCCCGGGAATTTCAGGGTCTCTTGTTGAAGGAAGAATTATTCATGATGCTTTTGTTCTTTCAAATAAAAAAGCGGCGGTATATGTTAATAAAACCGCAGCCGCATAATCTTGCAAAATTACGGGTTATTTGAAGAAAAAGAAGCAAAAGTCTGTTAAAAAGGAATAAAATAATGTCTGATAATATAATAGATGCCGTCTTGAAAATTTTGAACAGAAAAGAAGAAACAAAGCTCAATTTTGAAATTGAAGCCTTAAAAAGTGAAATTCTTTCTTATTTAAACAGAGACGATATAACCGATGAATTGTTCCCCGTTATGTGCACGGTAATTGCAGATATGATTTTGCAAAAGGAACAATTAAAGGGCAGTGTTTTATCCGTAAAAGAGGGTGATTTGTCCGTTACATATTCAAACAATTCACCCTTCTTTGGCAGACTTGAAGGTTTTAAACTTATACGGGGAATTAAAACCGATGTTTAGAGATGACCTGATGACTTTAAAAAGAGAAATTTATCATCTGCAAGAAGGACTTGCGCTATACGATAATGAAATTTTAATAGCCAAAAACGTTCCCTGTCATCTTTCGACTACGTTAAATAATACCGTCAAACAGGATAATGTACCTTATTTAAATGCGGATTTTACTCTTTTTCTAAATTCCGATAACGGTATTGAAATTAAACAAAACGACATTTTATATATTACAACTTCAAAAAATCAAACCTACAGGCTTTATGCAGGTGAAGTTAAAAAATACAATTTGTCGGTTCAGGTTAAATGCAGGCAGGAAAAAATTGCGGAAACTTAAAAAAGAGGGCAATATGATAACTGACGATATAAATACATCAATCAAAAATGCTTTATACAAAACGGATAAAAATATAATTTTCCATGTCGATAAAATCGCCCACACCGGTTTCCCCTTTTATCTTCTGACTTTAAAGGAATTAAAAATCACGCCTTTAGAATCCGTATTTAAAAAAAAGATTGAATTATCGTATGAGCTTTTATATATGAAATCAAAAGATAATTCGATTTCAGAGCTTATCTCGGCTCAAAAAACAATTTCTGACGTGCTTTTACCCGTAATTAACATAAAAAATAAAAAAATAACCCCCGATGAAACCGTCTTTTATATAAAAAACAACAAACTGTTTTTTAATTTTAAACTCAATTTTTATATTTTTGAAGAAGACAATTCTTCAGACACTATGCAAATACTTGATTTAACACTTAAAGGAGAATAAAAATGCCCGACAGACAACCGAATTTTACGGTAACTTTTAAAGAGCTGGCAATCAGCGCCATAAAAAGGCAAACACGAGGACATGTTGTTATCGTATTAAATTCCGATATTGATAAAACGAGCTACAATCTGTTTACGGAGATAGATCCAGATGATTTTGAAGCGGATGATTATCTTGCGCTTGAACTTTGCTTTATGGGAACTCCGAAAAAAGTTACCGTCTTAAAAAAAGAACAAAATTTATCGGACCTGACCGCCAAGCTTGATAAATATGATAATTATACTCTTGTATACCCTTCGGTATCATCAACCGAAATCACGGGTATAAAAGACTATATGACTAAGATAAGAGCAAAAAATAATTATTCCGTTGCAATTTTGGCAAATGCTGAGGGTTTGGATAAAGAATATTTGATTAATTTTGCTTCAAGCGGCAACATAACAATTTCATACGCCGATACCACAAAGACAATAACACCCGCTCAATATACGGCAAGAATAGCGGGTGCGCTTGCGGGGCTTTCTTCGGGACGCTCTCTTACATATTTTGAATTAAATGAAATAGTTGACGCACCCTTGTTTTCTGACCCAGATGAAGAACTTAAAGAAGGAAAACTCGTGATTATATGTTCCGATAATACATATAAACTCGGACGTGCGGTCAATTCGCTTGTTACTTTAACCGACGGCATAACTGAAGCTTTCCAAAAAATAAGAATAGTAAATATTATGGATATGATAGCAAACGACATTATAACAACCTTTAAGACAAGTTATGTCGGAAAATACGTTAATAATTATGCAAATAAAAAGCGTTTTATAGGTGCGGTTAATACTTATCTTAAAACAATTGCCTCTGAAGGGCTGCTGGATGAAGCAAACGATAACGAAATATATTTAAGTTATGAAAAAATTAAAGCCTATATAGAATCCAAAGGCGTTTCCGTCGAGAATATGACCTATCAGGATGTTATTGTTTATAACACCGGCTCTTATCTTTTTGTGGAAGGGGTTTGTTCGCCGGTTGACTGTATGGAGGATTTGGATTTAGGATTTTATCTTTTTCAGGCATTAGAAAGCGAGGTATAAAATGGCAACCGTTGAAAGCGCTCTCAGGGGAACATACGGAAGGGTATGGCTTGAAGGCGAAGAAATAGGAATTTTAAAAAACATAAATTTAAAAGTAATTCCCAATTATGAAGATGTAATAGTAGGCTTCACCGTTGACAGACAGGCTGTTTCAATTCAATATGCGGGCGATTTGACTTTTGAAGCAATAAATTCAATCTCAAGCGAATTGTGCAAAAAATATCTTAAAAATACAAACCTTCGCTTTACAATCGAGTGCAATTTATCCGACCCTTGCGCTATGGGTGAGGAGGAAACTTACACGATAAACGGTGTTACGTTTGATGAATTTCCTCTTGCAAACTGGCAAAAAGGAGCACTGATTGAAAAAACCTTTAATTTCAGAGCATCCGATGTTGTAATTGTCGATTTAATAAATTAAAGGAAAAAAGATGGAAAACATTGAAAAGCTTTTAAAAAAAATAGAATTTAATTATCACAACAAAGATAAAAAAGAAACTGCGGAATTTAAAATTAATGATGAAACCTATAATGTTCTTCTTTTAAACAGAAGTGAAAAAGCAAATCTTATTTTTTCAAGACAAAACGGAGAATTTAATAATCTGAAAGAGATATACGAGTGGCTAAAACCGGTGATATATAAATCTTTTCAATTAAAAGAAGCAGCCGTTGAAGCAAAAGAAAGAGGTTTTATAAAGAGCTATTATGACGTTGTTGATATGCTTTTTGAACCTTCTGACATTATAAAAATAATAGAGTTTTTGCTGAAAGCAAATAATCTCCAAAACTTTAAAAACGAGGAGCTTGCATTTGAAAAAAAGCAATAGACGGGGATTTAGACCTTTTTATCTGCTCGTATTATCTTGAAAAAGGAATACTCCCCGATGAAATTTTAAAGCTTGCGCCAAGAGAAAAATTCTTTCTTTTTGCGTCTGCCGTAAAAAACAATAAAGGTATAATTTAATGTTTGAACTTATAAAAAAAATTAATGAAATTTTTGTTTTTATAAATAAACTGTTCGATTTCGATTTTAATTTTGACGGATTTTTAAAATCGGAAGAATTTAAACCTTTGAACGTATTAAAAGGGCGCCAAATCGATTTCGGGCAATTAAATAAAATCAACGAACCCTTTATTTTGCTTGATAAAATAAATTCTTTTAATGAATTTGACTTCAATTTTGAAAAACTTTTCTCAAAAGAACGCTTAATTTTAAATAAGGAAAATATTTTTAAACATTACCGAATCCAAGACAACGATACATATTTTGATAAGAGCGACGGGCAAAATTATGTTTCAAATCAAGATTCGAACGCTTATTTTCCGCCTGTTTTTAAAAAAAATATTCTGACTGGCACGGGCGATAAAATTTATAAAAACGAAACCCGAAAACAGAATTTTAATAACACCCTTTTTTATCAACCTCATCAGAATATTTTGCCGCATAAAAATATTTTCATAAATAAAATGCAAAATGATACCGCAAATATTGATTTAATCGGCGAAATTCTTGCGGCAGAGATTGTATCTGCTGGTAAAAACCGCTCTGTTGCAAAAAATTATTAAAAAGGAAAAATAAAAATGCCCAAAAAAAGGTTAGATATAATGTTTTTTTGCGATTCAACGGGCGAACAGGTTTCGCTTCCCGTCAATCCCGAAAACATTGAAATAAAATATGAAAGAAATTATGAAGCGTATGAAATATTGGAATACGGTGAAATATATGTGGAAGGAAGCCTTAAGCCGCTTAAAATAAACCTTTCGTTTATTCTGCCGGAAAACAGCGATACATTTAATACGGATTCAAAACTTATATGTCAAAATGCTTTTAATTCAATACAAACGGAATACAACTATTCATCGGAAAAAGCAGTTGAAATTTTAAAAAAATGGACATTGGAAAAAAATAAAATAAGGCTTTTAATCGATGATGAATTGAATATTGAATGTTATATATCTTCTTTTTCAAAAACAACAAGAGAAAGCACCGCAATAAAACCGTGTTCGCTTGAAATTATCGAGTATAAAAATCCTTTAAATAAAACAAAAAACGAATACGGTATATATAAAAGAAATTCTTCAATTATGGTGCCCGACGTCATAATAATGAAATCAACGGATACTCTGTATTCTCTTTCTTATAAATACAATCTCGATTTTAAGGCTCTTGCCGAAAAAAACGGCATAAAAGACTTAAATAAAACTTATGCGGGAAGAAAAATTTATACATAAAGGTTTTAAAATGAAATTTTATATTGATGATAAAGAAATAAAGACAATAAATAAAAATTCTTTAATAACAGGCGGCATAAATCTTGTTTCAAGAAGCGCTTCATTTTCATATCTTTATATGAACGATTTTGGGCTTCCTTATGCTCAATATAAAAGTTCGGTATTAATTAAAAACGATGAGAATGAAACGATTTTTAGAGGCTTTATTGTTAAACTTAACTATTCTGCGGATAAAAAAACAATTGAAGTTGAAGCAAAAGACCCGCTTTACTTTTTGCTTGAAACTAAAATTAAAGGAAGATACAAAGGAAATCTGATACAAATAATGGCGGAAATATTGGGCGGGTTTAATATTTCGTTTGCTTTGGAGGGTTTGTTTTTAGATGAGCTTAATATAATAAGCCTCGGCGGATTAAGCGCTTATGATGTTATAAAAATCGCAGTATCAAAAATTTTCGGAGATAATTTTAAACTTTATCTGGATTCCATGTTGAATCTTAAAATTTTAATTCCTTCTATTTTAAACTCCAAAGCCGAACTTATAATCGGAAAAAACGTTATATCTGCCGAATTTGCACAAAGCGAATCCGATAATGTTTCGAAAATAACCGCATTGAATAACGATGATGTCATTTCGGGTTCAATCGTAAAAGTCGTTGAACAAAACAAAGGTATAGAAGGATATTTTCTTGTTGAATCGGATGTTCACAATTATTCTTCGATAAACACCATGACTTTAAATTTAAAAGAATGGAGGGTCTGAATTTGAAACCGTGGGCGGCAAATATTTATGATGCGTTTGAAAATATGCTTCAAAACAATAATTTTAAAGGAATGAAAATTTGCAGCGTAAAACAAATTAATCCTTTAATTCTTCAATATGAAAATACGGATATCGGCACATCCGAAGGCGACGTTATATATATTCACCCGCTTTTTAATAAAGAAAATATCGGATTGGATGAAAATGTTCTTTTAAGCCTGCAAAACTTTACTTCATCAACGGCATACAATTCTCCTTCGTTTCAGGCGAAACTTGAAGGCAGCATAGTTGATTTTATTTCGGATTTTTATGAGTTTTATAAAAACCGAAACGCTTTGTATATTTTGGCGCCGAATGATTATGTTGCGGTATGGGAAATGCAGGATAATACTTTTTTAATACTCCAAAAAGTAATAAAAGATACTGTTGAAGGTGATACTCAAAAAGGAGCGGACAAATAATGAGTTTTAATTTTATTCCCTCATATACAAGCGAAAAGCCCGATGTCTCTATGCTTCCCGAGTTTTATGAATTTGCAAGAGATTTGGATACTTTTCAATTGATTGTTAAAAATAATGATTTTTGCTTCGTATCGGGAAATGATGCAATAAAAATCTGGATTTTAAAAGCTCTTAATATTCAAACCTCAAGATATACCCACAGAGCATACTCAAACGATTACGGCAACGAAATAACAAAACTTTTCGGAAAGAGCTATAAAAATACGATTTTAAAATCCGAACTCAAGCGGCTGATTGAAGAGGCGCTTCTTGTTAATCCGTATATAACAAAAATCTCCGATTTTAATTTTGAAAAGAAAAATTCAAGCGTTGCGGCAAATTTTACGGTAAATACGATATACGGAGAATTTAATCAGAATTACGAATACATAACCGAATAAAAAGGATAAAAAATGACAACGAAAGACGAAATTCAAACCAGTATTAATTCAAGACTGCAAACTCCTTTAACAAAGATTGAAGGCGGAACAATTCAGGATATCATAGGTTCAATCAGCTACGAGCTTGCAAATATAATAGATACAAAAATTGAAACCGTTCTTGATAATGCTTTTGTTACGACAGCCGATGAAGAACATCTTGAAATAAAGGGAGAAGAACTTGGCATTACAAGGCGCCTTGCAACATATGCAATCGTTGAAGCACAAATTTTAGACGCAGCGCCGAATATAACAATACCGAAAGGTATAAAAGCAAAAACAAAAACCGGTCTGATTTTTGAAGCTATGACAGATACAATAACCGATGAATCGGGATGCGCCAATCTTCAAATGCAATGTTTAACGTCAGGTTCAATCGGAAACATTACGGAATATGAGCTTAATTCTTTTTATGAAGCATATGAAAATCTGAACGGCGCTTCAATAACCAATAATTCACCTGCTCATAACGGTTATGATATTGAAGATGTTGAACAATACCGCCAAAGAATTCTTGAATATCTGAAAGATGATGCGGCAAATTCCAACATTTCAGACTATACATTCTGGGCAAAATCCGTTGCGGGGGTTAAACATGTTGTGGTGCAAGACGCTTCCGTTGCTGGGGCGGGGCATGTTGATGTTTATATTTCTTCCGTTGATAACGAAGAAGTAACAGGAGAATTAATTAAAAATGTAAAAAATTACATACAAAGCGAACAAATAATCAATGCAATAGTTTCCGTATATCCGCTCGAATATTTTGATATTGATATAAGCGCCGATGTTGTTCTTGAAGAAAATGCCGATTTAGCGGAAGTTAAAGAAGAATTCAAACAACTTCTTAAAGCTTATCTTGATGATAAACCCGATAATGTTTCATATCTTTATATATCAAATCTTTTATTTGAAACAAAGGGTATTTTGGATGTAAGCAATTATCTTTTAAATAACTCGGCTGCTTCAATAAATATACAAAAATTGTATGTACCCGTGTGCGGTGAAATTTTATTAACCGCAGTTTAAAATGAGGAGAAAAAATGGCGCTTAAAGATAATCTTCCCGCATTTGTCGCGAATGAAAAATATACAAGCGAAATATTAAATGCGCTCGAATTTGAACTTGATAAAATCAAACTCAGAATAAATGAAATGCTTCTTGAATGTTGTGTTACAACCTGTACAAACGAAGGCATTACCCGCTTTGAGAAAGATTATTCCGTTTCTCATAATGCAAATCTGACTCTTGATGAGAGAAAAAAACGGGTTATCAATAAAATGCTCTCTAAAAAAAGACTTACAAAAGAAGAGTTGTCGGATTTTATAAAAAGGAATATCAATAACACGCAATACTATATTACAAATATGGCAGAACAGTATAAATTTCAAGTCAGGCTTTCGGATGAAAACCATAAAGAAAATTTGTATGATGCGCTTTTTAATGTGCGCCCCGCCAACCTTATATTTGAAGTTATTCTCGTTTCGTACGAAAAAAGGTGCGGAACATTTAAATGCAGCGAACAGACCGTATAAAGGAGAAATTGATGGTATATAAAAAAACACTATGGAAAGATCAAAATGTTGAACGCCCGAAAACCTATGAAATGACCCAAAACGAAGACGGCTCTTATGCCCTGATTGATTCTTTCGGGGAAGTAATTGAGCTTGGAACACCGGTTAATGCGGCAAATATGAATAATATAGAAAACGGAATCGACGGGCTTTATGATTCGGGTATTCCTTCTTACGATTCAACGAGAACGTATTCAAACCAATCGATAGTGAAAAGTTTTGATGAAAATAATAACCTTGTTTTATATGTTTCAACCGCATCTTCCAATGTCGGAAACGACCTTAGCGATGAAGACTATTGGAAAAAAACGGAATTAA
>DVJH01000041.1 GCA_018710795.1 Candidatus Galligastranaerophilus gallistercoris
ACTTTCTTTTTCCTGCCTGCAAAACACCCGATTTATCAATTACGGTTTGAATATCAGATATTTTTTCGCCTTCAAATTTAACCCCTCCGCCTGAAATTAACCTTTTTGCTTCGCCTTTGGAGGGTGTAAAGTTTAATTTCATAAGCAAATCAATGACGCATAAGGGTTCATTTAATTTTACTTCTTCAATATCTTCGGGGATTCCTTTATTTTGAACAACGTTTACAAATTCACTTTGCGCTTTTATTGCGTTTTGTTCCCCGTTATACATTTTTGTAATTTCAAACGCAAGACGCATTTTTTCGTCTCTGGGGTTATTGTCTTTATTGAATTTTAAATCCGTTAAAAGAGTATAATATTTTTCCATTAAAAAGTCAGGAATGGACATCAATTTTCCGTACATATCTTTGGGTTCATCCGTTAATGAAATGCAGTGTTCGGGGTATGTTTTCGACATTTTGACTTCCCCGTCGGTGCCTTCGATTAAAGGAAGCATCATTGCAATTTGTCCGTCAGTTTGTCCGTAAAAATTCTGAACGTCTCTTCCCATTAAAAGGTTAAATGTCTGGTCGGTTCCGCCAAGTTCAATATCGGCTTTAATCACCGCACTGTCATAAGCCTGCATAAGAGGATAGAAAAATTCAACAACGCTTATCGGCTTTCCTTCCGCATATCTTTTTTGAAAGTCATCTCTGGTCAAAAGCCTTGCAACGGTTGTCGAGGTTGCAAGTTTTAAAACTTCGGTAAATTTTAAATTCAAAAACCAGTCTGCGTTGTTAACGACTTCCGCTTTATCAACGTCTACAACCTTTGACATCTGGTCAAAATATGTTTTTGCGTTTTTTTCAACCTGTTCTTTGGTAAGTGCGGGTCTTGTTTCCGATTTTCCCGAAGGGTCCCCCACCATTGCGGTTGCTCCGCCCACAAGCAGCACAACCGTATGCCCCAGTTCCTGAAATTTTTTTAATTTTCTCATAACAACCGTATGCCCCAGATGTAAATCCGGTCTTGTGGGGTCAAGCCCGAGTTTTACCCTCAGAGGAGTTTTTGTTTCATGGGATTTCTGCAATTTTCTTGCAAGCCCCATAATTCCGTCAGGAACTATTGTTGCACCGATTGCAAGTTCGGATGCTTCTTTAATAAATCTTTCATCAATTTTAGCTTCTGTTTCAATCATCAATACTTACCCTTAAATTTTAGAACCTTGTCTATCATATCAAAAAATAATTATAAAAAAAGAGCGGCGCACTTTTTGCACCGCCCCTTTTTATAAGTTTCAACTTATTATTTTTGTGCCTGATACATAGCTTTCTGAGCGGAAACTCCGAGAGGAACAGCTTTTTCATCGGTAATCATGATGGTAAAGATGTCTTTAAGAAGTTTTTCGCCGGGTCCGGGCCATGAGTAGTTGTTTGAAGATGAAGCAGAATCAGCCGGGTTCGGTTTTCTGTCGCCGTTAACGTCAACCATAATTAAGCAGGGACCTGTTGTTGTGCTGTTGGGGTTTGAAGCCAAACCTTCCGAACCGCAGGTACCGATATAGCCGTTTGTAGCGGTTTCGTTAAATGTGATTTGCTGCTGCATATCGGGATCACCGCCGCCGTTATCAGCTTCGCTTTCATGCATTTTAAATGTTCTTGTTCCTGTAGGAACTTCAAATCTCATACCGTCTGTTGTATAGAAAGAATAGTTACCGTCAGAGGTAAAAGATGTTTCCGTTGTTGATTTCATAACGGACATATGTTGTTGAAGATATCCGAACAGGTTTGAGTTGTCATAAGGTGATTCACCTTCAAGAGCAACGTTCATCGTAATTGAAGAGTTCAATACGGAAACAGCTTTTCTTAAACCTGTTTTAAATTCGGATTGGTTAGTGTTTACGATAACGGAAGGAATTGTCATCGCAGCAACTACACCGATAATAGCCAAAGTAATCAAAACTTCAGCCAATGTAAAACCTAAGCTCTTTTTCATGATTTAATTACCTTTCATAATAATTAGGACCAAATTCATTATAACTATTTTTTGCCCCCCGTGCAATAATAGTGGCAAAAATACACCAATTGTGTGAATAATTGTAAATTACTCCAGTTTGTTTTTAAATGCCCTGCCTGCACCGAAAAGAGTTATAAATGAGATTATAAAAATCGGTAACAAATTTAAAAAAATGTAATAAAAGTTCATATTTTTTAAAATAATTCCCTTTGAAATGACAAGGAAAAATCTTAAGGGATTTATTATTGTCATTTTTTGCAAAAATAAAGGAGTAATGTTTTCAACGGGCGATGTATACCCCGAAAGCATCATTGCGGGAAACATAAACACAAATACACCGAGCATTGACTGCTGCTGTGTTTTACAGTATGCGGAAATAAAAAGACCGACGCCCGCAATTGATATTAAAAAAATACCGAGTGCAAACAAATATAAAACAAAAGACCCCAAAAAAGGAACTTTAAAAATAAAAATTGAAATCAAAAGAATAATAATCCCGTCCAGCATACCGAAAAACAAAGGAATTGAAACCTTTCCGAGAATTATTTCCCTCACTTTCAGGGGAACGACTATAAGTTCGTCAAACGTGCCGTTTTCTTTTTCTCTGGCAAGCGATAATGCGGATAGCAAAACAACCGTTGTCATAGGCAAAATGCCCATCAGGCAAGAAATTATAAACCAGTGATACGACAGATTCGGATTATATTTGTTTCTTATTTTAAAAGAAATTTTTCCCTCTTTTTTTATCTGCCCCAAGGGTGTGAAATTTGAAGCAATTTCAGATATATAGCCCCCTATAATCTGGCTTGCGTTTGTGTGGCGTCCGTCTAAAATAATTAAGATTTCGGGGTTATTTTTTGCTTTGTATTTTTTTGTAAAATCGTTGTTTATATATACCGCTGCCCTTACTTTTTCTTCATCAATCGCTTTTTTTAATTCGGCATTATTTTTAAAATAATAAATTTTATCAAAATATCTGCTTGTTTTAATTTGTCTTATAAATTCTCTTGAAATATCAGTGTTATCTTTGTCCAAAATTCCCGCTTTAATATTTGTAATATCTAATGTTGCGGCATAAGAAAAAATAAAAAGCTGCAATACGGGAGGCAAAAATATAACCGTTCTGCTTTTTTTATCACGCCACACGGAATGAAATTCTTTTATTATCAGAGAAATTAAAGGAGAATATTTTTGTTGAAAGAATTCAAACATTTATTCGATTCTCTCCTTTGTAAATATATAATTAAGAAAAAAGGCTGCAGCGGAAAACAAAAAAAGATAAAGACAGGAAATAAAAATTGTTTTAAAAACGGTGCCCGATAAAAACAGAGCGGAAATTGAAGAAACATAATATTTGGCGGGAATAACCGACGATAAAATTTTTATTAAAAAAGGCATTGAGTCAATTTCATAAATAAGCCCCGATAACATCATTGAAGGCATAAACCCGATTGTGCCCGCCATCTGGCTTGCTATGAACTGATCTTTGGCAACGGTCGAAACAAAAAGCCCCGTGCCTATGCTTGTGAGCATAAACAGGGAAGAAACCGCAAAAAGCATTATATATGAACCTCTAAAAGGCACTCTGAAAATAAAAATAATAAAAAAGAGGCAAAATAATATCGATAAAACCCCGAGAATAAAATAGGCAATATATTTTGAAACCAAAAATTCGCCCTTTGTAATTTCCGTGGTCAAAATGGCTTCCATTGTGCCTCTTTCCCATTCTCTGGCAATAACAAGCGCAGTTAAAATCGTTCCCGTCATTGTCATAATAATTGCCAAAGACCCGGGGAGTATAAAATAGCTGCTTTTAAGCGCCGGGTTATACCAGACTCTTTGAACGGGATTTATGTTTGAAGAAAGCTTTATTGAAGGTTTTTCATATTTTTGATATTCAAAATACGATTGAACGGCTCCTTGAATATATGAAGATACAAATTTTGCGGTATTGGGCTCCGAGCCGTCCGTAATTATTTGTATGTTTGCACCGGAAGAAGGAGAATTTATTCTTTTATTTTTCTTGTATTCGGCGGTAAAATTTACGGGAATTACGGCATAACCTCTTATTATTCCGCCCGATAAAAGCTTTGAAGCTTCGGTTTTATTTTTTACAAAAATACAATCCAGATATTTTGTATTCAGCATACTTTGAATAAAATCTCTTGAATCAATCGAAGAATCTTCAATTACGATTCCGATTTTGACGGTATTTGTATCAAAATTAATTCCGAACCCGAATAAAAAAAGCAAAATCAAAGGCAGGATAAAAGCAATGAGAATGCTTGAAAAATCTCTTATAATTTGTTTAAATTCTTTTTTTACAAAAGCGAAAATAATATTTTTGTTCATATTTGCTCCGCCTTTGCGTTTTGAATTATTTCAATAAACGCATCTTCCATGGTAGGATCGGGGTTTTTGTTTGATTTAACGGAATTTTTAAGGTTGTCGGGGGTGTCCGTTTTTAAAATTTTACCTTTATATACAAGGGCAATTCTGTCGCAAAATTGGGCTTCATCCATAAAATGAGTCGTTACAAGGACCGTTGTTTTATATTTAACAAGATTGTTTATTCTCATCCAAAATTCCCGTCTTGAAACGGGGTCAACTCCCGAGGTGGGTTCATCGAGAAATAAAACGGCGGGATTGTGAATAACCGCACAGGAAAGCGATAATCTCTGCTTAAATCCGAGAGGGATATTGTATAAATCATAATCAAGATAATTTTTTAATTCAAAAGATTCTATTACGGAATTTATTTTTTCTTTTTTTTCTTTGCCCGAAAGCCCGTATACGCCCGCAAAAAAATCAAGATTTTGTCTTACGCTTAAATTGCCGAACAGAGAAAATTTTTGCGCCATATATCCGAAATTTCTTTTTGCTTCAATCGGATTTTTATTTATATCAAGCCCCATAATAGAAGAGCTTCCCGATGTCGGCTTTATTAAAGAACAAAGCATTTTAAATGTTGTTGATTTGCCCGCGCCGTTCGGACCGAGAAGCCCGAAAATCTCGCCTTTTTTGATTTTAAAATTTATATCATCCGCGGCA
>DVJH01000042.1 GCA_018710795.1 Candidatus Galligastranaerophilus gallistercoris
AACGGGAGCGTGAGCGGAGCGGACAAATCTTTGATTTGACAGGCGGGGGAAAAATAAATACAGGGTGGAGCATTTGGCTTGCGTTGAGCAAGACAAACTGCGTAACCGTTGTTAACCGCCGTTGCGAAGCGGCAAGCGACCGAACGGAAGCGTGAGCGGAGCGGACAAATCTTTGATTTGACAGGCGGGAAAAAACAAATACAGGGTGGAGGCGAAAGCGATGAGCTTTCGCCGCAACTATTGAACGCCGCCAAAGAATTTTAAATTCGTTGTTATTTTTCAACCCGCCATGGTATAATAATCGGACAAACAATTGTCATTATTTTAAGGAGTAATCATGAGAGAAGAACTCTTATCGGTCATAGAAAGAAACAGCCGTATTGATTTAAAAGAGCTTGCGGTAATTTTGGGGGTTGATGAACAAAGAGTCCTGGATGAACTTACCGCTCTTGAAAAAGAAGGGGTAATCTGCGGCTATCACACGCTTATTAATTGGGAAAAAACCCCGACCGAAAAAGTAAGCGCGCTTATTGAAGTTCGTGTTACTCCGCAAAGGGGGCAAGGTTTTGATCATATAGCCGAGAGAATTTATAATTACCCCGAAGTGCGTGCCGTTTATTTAATATCGGGCGGATACGATCTTCTTGTAACATTGGAAGAAAAATCCTTAAAAGAAATTTCAATGTTTGTAACGGACAAATTATCCACTCTTGATTCAGTTTTAAGCACGGCAACCCATTTTATACTCAAAAAATATAAAGACCACGGAACCATCCTTGATAAAAAACACACGGATTCAAGGGAGATAATAACCCCATGACAAAACCCTTAAGCGATAAAGTTATTAATATAAAACCTTCGGGCATAAGAAAATTTTTTGATATCGTATCCGAAATGAAAGATGCAATATCGCTGGGTGTCGGCGAGCCTGATTTTGACACGCCGTGGCATATAAGAGACGAAGGCATTTACGCTCTTGAAAAAGGCAGAACTTTTTATACTTCAAATGCGGGCTTAAAAGATTTAAGAGAAGAAATTTCAAAAAATATTAAAAGAAAAAGAAACATTGAATACGACCCGAATAAAGAAATTCTTGTTACGGTGGGCGGGTCCGAAGCCATTGATATCGGACTCAGAGCGTTAATAAACGAAGGTGAAGAAGTCATCATCCCTCAGCCTTCATACGTTTCATACGAGCCATGTGCTCTTCTTGCAGGTGCAAAGCCGGTTATAATAAATTTAAAGGGCGAAAACGATTTCAGATTAAAACCCGAAGAGCTGCAAAACGCAATAACCGAAAACACCAAAGTTCTAATCCTCCCGTACCCCAACAACCCGACAGGCGCCATTATGGAAAAAGAGGATCTGGAAAAAATTGCAAAAATAATAATTGAAAACGACATATATGTGATGTCGGATGAAATATATTCGGAATTAACCTATAAAGAAAAACACATCTCAATTGCAAGCCTTGATAATATGAGAGAAAGAACGATTTTAATCGACGGTTTTTCAAAAGCATACGCAATGACAGGCTGGAGATTAGGGTATGCGTGTGCTCCGAAAGAAATTATTCAACAAATGACAAAAATACATCAGTTTGCAATTATGTGCGCACCCACAACAAGCCAATACGCCGCAATAAGCGCTCTTAAAAAAGGCGACAAAGATATTGAAATAATGCGCAGCGCCTATAATCAAAGAAGAAGATTTCTGTTAAACGCATTTAAGGAAATGAACCTTGAATGCTTTGAGCCGCACGGCGCTTTTTATGTATTTCCCTGTATAAAAGAATTCAACATGACAAGCGAGGAATTTGCGACAAGATTTCTTGAAGAAGAGCGTGTTGCCGCAGTCCCCGGGACCGCATTCGGCGAAAGCGGGGAAGGATATTTGAGAATATCATACGCCTATTCAATCGAAAATCTGAAAGAAGCAATCTCAAGATTAAAAAGATTTGTGGAAAAACTGAGAAAAGAGCAAAAATAGTTTTTTACATCTTGCAAATGAATTTTTTATTTTTTGATATATAAAACAAAATAAAATGTTATAAATATTTTATGGAAAACTGTTTTAAAATTAGATTTTACGGCGATTTTACATTCGGTGAAAATTATCAGCACAGCTATGATTCAATGTACCGTTCGAGCATTTTAAGAAGATACGGCTATGAATTTTTATTGAACGACATAAAAAAAGTTTTTGCGGGCGCTCTTAATTTTGTCAATCTTGAAACGCCTCTGACAACAAAACAAAGTTCAAATCTTGAACACAAAAAATTTGTCGTCCACTGGTCCGACCCTTTGATAGTGCCTGATATTTTAAAAAAATATAATATACAATGCGTTTCTTTAGGCAATAATCATACAATGGATTATGAAAAAGAAGGGCTTGATGAAACATTAAAAGCTCTTAAAAAAGCGGAAATTCAATATTTCGGTGCCGGAAAAAATCTGGATGAAGCAAAAAAACCCTTTAAAAAAACAATTGAATTTAACGGCAAAAAAATAAACCTGTATGTTATCTGCGGCTATATATACAATAAAGACTACGACATTGAATACAATTTCTATGCAAAAGAAGATAAAGAAGGGGTTTTTGACCTTAATTTGAGCGTTTTAAAAAACGAAATCGAAAAAATAAAAAATGAAGATAAAAATTCTTTTGTTGTGGTTTTTCCTCACTACGGCACGGATTTTCAAAAAACGCTCAAATCCCAGATTAATTGTTCAAAAAGCTGTATTGATTTCGGCGCCGACATGGTAATCGGACACGGGCCCCATATGATAAATAATATGGAATACTATAAAAACAAAGTTATCTTGTACAGCATAGGAAATTTTCTTTTCCCCGTAGATTTTAAAAAGAAACCAGTTCCCTATAACTTAATAGCCGAACTTGAATTTGTATATGAAGACGGAGAAATCAAAATAAATAAAAGGTTAATTCCCATATACGTTCCCAATAACTCAATGCTTCCTCTGCCGAGAGTAATTAATGAAGATGAACTGAATGACGTCATTAATTATTTGTCGGAAAATAACCCTGATGTAAAAGATAAAATAAAAGTCGAAAAAGGTGAATTTATTTGTATAAAACTTTAAAAGAAATATGCGATTTTTCGGGAATGAAACTTATCATAACCGAAGACGAAAATCTTAAATATAAATACACAAACACAAACAAAGATATCGACTTTGATTATATTTTCGTGCCTGCGGTAAGAAATGAAAAAAATATTTTTAAAGAAATAGAAAATCACCTCCAAAATAATTTTTGCAAAGGTTTTATAATACCCGAAAAATTCATCGTTGAGCCCGAATATATAAACATTTTGAACAAATATTCCCCGAAAAATGTTCTTATGGCAAAAAGCGCCTATATGGCGGC
>DVJH01000043.1 GCA_018710795.1 Candidatus Galligastranaerophilus gallistercoris
TTTAATTCGATTGAAAACGCAAAAAGAGCATACGATGTTATAAAACCGGCACCGGTTAATTATAACAGGGTGAGCGGACAGGTGTAAAATGAAAATTTTTAAAACAAGGGTTAAAATGCCAAAAGGCACACTCTGGCTTGTGCCCGGATTAAAATTAAAACGCTGGTTTGCTCTTATTATCGTGGGTTCCGTTCTTGCTGCCATCGGGACTACAATGATATTTAAACTTGAACCCATTTATTTTTTGATTAAATATGCAAAGAAAATGTACCATATAATCCAGCCCGAAGTTGCGGGGGTCTGCTTAATTATATTGGGTGCGATAATTTTTCTTAAAGCCTGGCAGGAAACAAATTTTTCAATGATGGATGTTAAGGGTCAGAGAAACAGAAATGCGATGGGCGAAGCATTGTATCGCAGAATGAAATTAAACCATGGCCCTAAAATCGTTGCCATCGGCGGCGGAACGGGGCTTTCTACTTTATTAAAGGGAATTAAAAAATTAACAAATAATATAACGGCAATTGTTACCGTTGGAGATGACGGCGGTTCATCGGGCAGATTAAGGGAAGAAATGGGGATTTTGCCGCCGGGGGATATAAGAAACTGTATTGCGGCGCTTGCCGATGACGATGATATAGTAACAAAGCTTTTTCAATACCGTTTTAAATCGGGAGAAGGCTTAGAGGGACATAGTTTCGGTAATCTTTTTATAACGGCAATGTCATCAATATGCGGGGATATGGTATCTGCCATTAAAGAATCTTCAAAAGTTCTTTTAATAAGAGGAAGGGTGCTCCCTGCAACGGTTGATGATATGAGGCTTGTCGCAAAAATGGAGGACGGCTCAATCGTAAGGGGAGAAAGCAACATCCCCGAAGCTGGAAAAAGAATAGTTGATTTATCTTCAGAACCTGCCTATTGTAAGCCTGCACATGAAGTAATAGAAGCGATTAATTCTGCGGATTTAATAATACTGGGCCCGGGGAGCCTCTATACTTCAATTATTCCCAATCTTCTTGTTAAAGGAATAGCGGAAGCGGTTTCAAATTCCCATGCCGCCAAAATCTATGTATGTAACGTTATGACACAACCCGGGGAAACGGATAATTATTCCGTGTCCGATCATATAAGAGCATTATTCAGGCATGCGGTGAAGTCGGGCGCAAATAAAAAACTTTTTGATGCCGTATTAATTAACGATTCGCTGCCCGAAAATCTTGCAAAAAGGTATGAAGAAAAAGATTCTCTTCCCGTTGAAGAAGATACGGGCGCAATTAAAGATTTGGGCGTTGAAATCGTAAGGGCAAGATTAATACAGGATAACAAGGACGGTCTTGTAAGACATGATCCCAAAAAAGTTGCAAAAGCAATTTATTTCTGGTTCAGAAAAAAGGGGCTTAAAGGCAAATGATTTCAAGCACA
This sequence comes from Candidatus Galligastranaerophilus gallistercoris, assembly GCA_018710795.1. GTDB lineage: Bacteria > Cyanobacteriota > Vampirovibrionia > Gastranaerophilales > Gastranaerophilaceae > Galligastranaerophilus_A > Galligastranaerophilus_A gallistercoris. The sequence goes on from DVJH01000043.1 coordinate 1,426, forward strand.
AAAATTATAAAATTAAAGCACGAAGGAAAAAAGATTTCCTGCCTTACGGCGTATGATTTTTCAACCGCAAAATTTCTTGATGAAGAAGGCATAGATATAATTCTTGTCGGAGATTCTCTCGGGCAGGTTATTTTAGGGTATGATTCCACGACAAAAGTTACGATGGATGATATGAAAGTTTTTACAAAGGCCGTCGTGAACGGTGCAAAAAATGCGCTTATTGTTGTCGACATGCCTTTTTTAAGCTATCATACGGGAATTTATGATGCGGTTAAAAATGCGGGTGAATTAATAAGGCTTGGAGCGGGCGCCGTCAAAATTGAGGGCGGTTCGGATTATATAATTGACGTGATAAAAGCATTAACCGAAGCGGGGATTCCCGTCATGGGGCATTTAGGGTTTACTCCGCAATATATAAACGTTATAGGCGGACATTATGTTCAGGGGAAAAATCTTGAAAATACTTTAAAAATTCTTGAACAGGCAAAAAAAATCGAAAATGCGGGGGCGTTTTCAATTGTTCTTGAAATGGTGCCCGATATTTGCGCAAAATATATAACCGATAATCTTTATATTCCCACCATAGGTATCGGCGCAGGCAAATATACCGACGGGCAGATTCTTGTTATAAATGATATTATAGGAAAATTTGACGGCTTTTCACCAAAGTTTGCAAGAAAATATGCGGATGCAAAAACAATTATCAAAGAGTCAATAAGACAATATATTAAAGATGTGAGAGAAGAAAATTTTCCCGATAAAAACGAGAGTTTTCAACTGAATGAAGAGGAAGAGGCAAAATTTGAAAGTTATCTGCAAAAAAAATGAATTAAAAGAAATAATATCCGAAGCAAAAAAAACAAAGAATATAGCGCTCGTGCCCACTATGGGCGCATTGCATAAGGGGCATAAAAGTTTAATAGACAGAGCCGTAAAAGAAAATGATTTTACGATAGTGTCGGTTTTTGTCAACCCCACTCAATTCGGGCCTAATGAAGATTACGACAAATACCCCAGAACCCTTGAAGATGATATAAAATTATGCACTTTAGCGGGTGCCGACGTTGTTTTTGCGCCGAGCCCGAAAGAAATGTATGACGATATATATTTTGAAGAAAAAGAAACAACGCTTGTATGCCCCCCTTATAAATATGTAAATAAATTGTGCGGAAAATCACGCCCCGGGCATTTTGACGGTGTTTGCACGGTTGTATCCAAACTTTTTAATTTATCAAAGTGCAAAAGGGCGTATTTCGGCAAAAAAGATGCCCAGCAGCTTTTCATAATTAAAAAAATGGTGTCCGAGCTTGATTTTGATATTGAAATTGTCCCGGTTGATATCGTAAGAGAAGATGACGGGCTTGCAACTTCAAGCAGAAATACGTATCTGTCCGATTCGGACAGAAAAATTGCCCCTAATATATATAGGGGATTAAATAAAGCTAAAGAATTATATAATAAAGGAATAAAAGAAAGCCAAACTTTGATTGATGCTTCAATGAGCTATCTTGAAGAGTTTGATGTTGATTATGTCGAAATTGTATCGATTGATGATTTTGAAAAAATTGATATAATTGACAAAAAGGCCCTAATGCTTGTTGCGGCAAAAACGCCCGATAAAAAAGTGAGATTGATAGATAATATCGAGTTATGAAAAAAGTTTACAAATTTTTCTTTGATTTATTCAGTTTTTTAAAAGTGGCATCAATTTGTCTTGCGGGCTTTTATCTTATATTCTGGTTTTACAGATTTTTAAATTTTCCTTTTGCGGAAACGCTTGCTCATATTTTTGACTTCTTTACATACCCGATAAGAGCAAGTTTCCCCACAACGCAGTTTTACGAAGGCAGAATAATTGAGATGGCCTATTTTGTTCAGGCGGTTATTCTTTTGATAGCGATGTTTATTTTTGCCAGAATTGAAGATTTAATCATTGAACTTGACAGAAGACATGATATAAGGGATTTGGCGGTAAGGAAAATCGTGCAGGATAAAGTAAATAAAGAATTGCAGGATGAAAACGTTAAAAACCTTATGAGATATAAATATTTTTCCTGCTATGTCAGATTCAGAGTCGATTATGTTAACGAAATAATTGCCCAAAGAAGCACGATTGCTTTGAATAAATCTCTGGAAAGGGCTTACAGAAATATGGTGAGCCTTTTAAAACAGTGGGTGCCCGAAGTCGAAGTTGACCATTGGGGCAATTCGGTTTTCATAAGACATAATAATTTTGAAGAATTTGACAAAGTTATGACGCATATTCTTGAAGCCATAAAAGTTGTAAAATCTCAAAATTCAAAAGATGCAATCAAAACCGATTTTATGATTATACTTGATGCTCAGACAATGAAAGCTTCATGTGATAAATCGTATGAAACGCTGGTTAAAATAAGCGATATGGAAGCATATAACAAAGCAATCGTTACTTTGCAGTTTAAAGTAAGATTTGATTTAATTGCACGGAAAAGTAAATATATGACCGATGTTCTGGGGTTTTCGGTTATAGGAGACAAAAGTTTTTCGGGGCAGGAGCTTTACGTTTTAAAAACAAAGACATCCGCCGTTTAAAAAGCCGGAGTTGCGTCATTAAAAATCATTCTTTCATAGGTATAATCCCTGTTTTTTGCAACAAGAAAATCTTTAACGAGAATGCGGCTTTCGCTTGAATTTTTATATTCCATATCCAAAATTTCGCACAATTCTTTGAAATTTGAATAATAGCCGTTTAATCTTATATAAAGCGTTTGAAAATCATTGTTTTTTGTGAGCACAGCTTTTACATATTTTATAATATCAATCACATACGCTTCATATGTATTTTGAAGAACAAAATCAAGAAGAAAGCTTTTTTTGGTCAGTTCAAGAACGGAAAAATATCCGATTAAATTATTCGGATTTTTATTGTAGAGAATAAATTTTTGAGGATTTTTTAAAAAGCGGTCTTTGATTTCCGATTTTGTTTTGTAAAAAGTCGTTTTTTGGTATGCGGGCATGTTGGAATTTATC
>DVJH01000044.1 GCA_018710795.1 Candidatus Galligastranaerophilus gallistercoris
AAGTTACGTCGAAAAATGCAGACAGGAAATCGAAAACATAATCTTGGAAGGCACCGATGTAATTCCAAAAGAAGTTTTAAACGAATTTAACGAACAATCGGATAACATCTCGGGCGAATTAAGGTCAAACACAACATCCATGCAGGAATTATCGTCTGTAATTTCCGAAAACGAATATGCAATCGAAAGAGCGCAAAATGAAATTGAAGAAAACGAAAAAGAAATAAAAGAAAAAGAAGATAAAATTAAATCTCTTCAAAATAAAGACGATGAAGCCTCAAAACAAGAAATTGAAACGCTCAATGAAGAAATAGGAGCGCTCAATTCAAAAATAAGCGAATTAAACTCGATTATCACAAACGCGAATAAAAACATAGACACGGCAAACAATGAATATGAAGAATATTCAAGCAAAAATACATCATTGTCCGAAGAACAAAGCGGGCTTATGGAAAAGTGCATGAATAAATATTATGAAGCCCACACCGAAGAAGACAGAGTATATGAAGATTCATTCTTAAAAGGACAAATCGAAGGGCTTGAAGATTGCATTTCAAATGCTGAAATTAATTTATCCGAAAATACCTTAAACCTTACAACGGAAATTGAAAATTTAAAAATACAGCTTGCCAAAAAAGAGCTTGAAGCCCTAATTTCCGCACAATCTGCGGCAGCATCCGGCGCAAGCGGCACAAGTTATTCAATAACGGGCGGAAATTATACGGGAGATTTACCAGTCAATAACGAACTAGCATCGATTGCGCAGGCAACCGCAAGCTCAATGGGTTCAACGGGCTGGTGCCTTAAAGGAGTAAACAATGCACTTGAAAAAGCATACGGGTTCAGATTAAGTTATAACAGCGCCTATCAGGCAATACCCGCGCTGCAATCAAGAAGCGATTTTACGGAAGTTACAAACCAATACCCCAGCGCTCAAAGTCTTACAAATCTTCCCGCAGGCGCAATAGTGGTTTGGGAAAATTCAAGCAATCACCCTCACGGGCACATATCGATAGCATTGGGTAACGGTCAGGAAGCATCCGACCATATACAATCCCAAACCGTAAACTACGGAACGCAATATCACGTTTTTGTTAAAACGGCTTAGATATTATAAAAAACAATCGTATCGTCGGCAATTATCTTTGTATCGCCGTTAGGCACAAAGGAATTGCCGCCTCTTTTTATGAGTGCGATTAAAAAGCCGTCCTGAAAATCGATATCTTTAATATATTTATTTTTCCACTGGTGATTTTTGGTTATTTCCATTTCTTTTAATTTAATATCGGAATTGGAATGCGTAACGGTTGTGCCGATTAATACCATATCATTTTCCAAAATTTGCGTATCACCTTTGGGAGCAACTTTGCAGCCGTCTCTTTGTATAACAAGAACAAGTGATTTTGAATCAAGCTTAATTTCTTTTAATTTTTTATTGCACCATGGGTGCTCTGAAGTTATAAAAGTTTTGGATAATGTAATTGCGGATTCGTTTTGATAATCATTAAAGGTTTTTAAAACATCTGAGTATTCATCTATCATATTAAATTTATGCGCAAACCACGGAAACATTGACCCCTGAAAAGCAACCGAAATAAACGAAACAAAAAATACAATATGAAAAAGGTCATATTTTAAATCCGTTGCCTGCGCAACCGCAAAAATTGCAAATACGATTGAAGCCGCACCTCTAAGCCCCGCCATCGAGACAAAAGCAATCTGGTTTAATTTAGCTCTGAAAGGAAGCATAATTGTGCCGACCGCAATCGGCCTTGCAACAAAAGATAAAAACAAGACGATTAATAACCCCGGAACCAAAATTTCGCCTATTCTTGAAGGAGTTGACAAAAACCCCAAAAGGAAGAATATTATTATTTGAGATAATGCGGTAATACCGTCAAAGAAATAAATAAGATTGATTTTATTTTTTATTTCGCTGTTACCTAAAATTATCCCCGTTGTATAAACGCTTAAATAGCCGTTTCCGCCGATAAGGTCGGGAATTGCATAAGAAGCAAGCGCAAGCGCCACAACAAATAAAGTGTCCGAACCTTCCTGAATAAGTTTTGTTTTCTTAAATACAAATATACCGAAAAGTGCAACCAGAATACCGAATATAACGCCGTAACCGATTTGCGCAATGAACATCGGAACAATGGAGCCCATTTGTGCTCCTTTTAAAATAATAATCCCGAGAACCGTAAGCATATATGCAAACGGGTCATTTGAACCTGATTCGATTTCCAAAAGCGAGGCGCTGTTATATTTTAAATTTAATTTTCTGGACCTTAAAATCGAAAACACGCTTGCGGCGTCGGTTGAGCTTAAAATGGCACCTATAAGGAAACTTTCCGCAAAATCCATTTTTAAGCCCCAATAGCAAAAAGCGGCCGTAATAAGCGCGGTTAAAACCGTCCCTAAAGAAGATAAAACGCCCGCCTGAATATTGAGCATTTTATCTTTAATTGTTTTAGTGCAAAAACCGCCGTAAAAAATTATAAACAATAAAGCAATCGTGCAAAGCTTGGCGGTCAAATCGTAATTATCGAAAGATAATTTTAAGATACCGTCTTCGCCGAACAATATGCCGAGCAGCATAAATAAAAGCAAAGCAGGCATGCCCATTTTGCTTGAAAATTTGTTGGTAACTATACAAAAAAAGATAACTATTGCGCAAAATAAAATTATGCCCGACATATATCCTCCGTTATATAACTATAACAAATATGTAATTAAATTTGCAAACCAAAAGTTTTTACAAAATAAAAAATATCATATTATAATTTAAAAAAAGGAATTTTAAGATGAATAACAAAGAAAAAGGCAAAAACGAACTGGAAAAGCTGCTTAAAGGAAACAAAAATTTCGTAAACGGCTGCCCCACGGCAAAAAATATGTGCCTTGAAACCTTAAAAAAATTTGCGTTTCATCAAGAACCGTATGCTGCCGTTTTAAGCTGCTCGGATTCAAGGGTTGTACCTGAAATTATATTTGATTGCGGAATAGGCGAGCTTTTTGTAATAAGGGTAGCGGGAATTGCCCTCGGGCCCAATGTAATTGAAAGCATTGAATATGCGGTTAAAAAATTAAAAGTACCGCTTCTTATTTTACTTGGCCACGATGATTGCGGCGTTATGAAATATGCAAAAGATAATTACCCGAATATGACGAAAGATTTTCAATCGATTATGAGCGCCGTATACCCTGTTTTGGATAAAAAAGAAGATATAAAATGCCACAATTTTTTTGCAATGGAACATACAAAATGGGTTGAAACCACTTTGACGGATAAATCAAAAATCGTATCAAATGCGGTTAAAAACAACGATTTATTAATTGCAAAATGCCATTTTGACCACTCAACGGGACTTGTTAATCTGATATAAAAGGAGCTGATTTATGGAAAACGGCAAAAAATTTTCAAAAGTAAAAAAGTTTTATATTCTTTTAATAATGCTTGTAATTCTTTTAATTCCGATAGCTTTTTTAAGCTCTGTCGTATATGAAAGACAAGATTATAAAAAAGAAGCCGAAGATTTCATAAAAAATTCATGGGGTTCAAACCAGACAATAAGCGCCCCAAGGTTGTATTACACCGTTAAAACAAAAGAAGGAACCGAAACAAAAGAGCTTGAGCTTAATAATTTTGAAGCAAAAATAAAAATTCAAACCGAACAAAGAAAAAAAGGAACGTTTAAAATACCTGTCTACACTGCAAATGTTGAATTAACGGGCGATTTTATAAATAATGAAAAACTTAGCCGCAATTTAACCCTTGAATTTAAAGTAACCGATTCAAAAGGTTTTACAAAACAGCCGCAGATAAAATTTTTAACAAATGATTATACAATTAATACCAAAAATGTTTTGACAAAAAATGTAAGCGCAAAACAAAAGATAATTCCTTTCGGCATTAAATATGTAATAAGAGGTACAAATGAAATTTATGCGGAGCCTAAAGGAATAAACAACAAAATAACAATAGAAGGCAACTGGAAAAACCCCTCTTTTGAAGGTAATTTTTTACCCGATAAAAAAACTATGGATAATACGCATTTTAATGCCGAATGGCAAATACCCTCCATTGCAACATCATCTATATATGAACCCAAAGCCGGAGTTTCGCTTTTAATTCCCGTTGATAACTATAAAATGTCTATAAGGGCGGTAAAATACGCATTTTTATTCCTGTCGCTTACGTTTTTATCGTTTTTTATATTTGAAATGACTACCAAAAACAACAAACCCGTTCATCAGCTTCAATATTTAATTATGGGCGGAGCTATGCTTGTGTATTACCTTTTATTGGTATCTTTATCCGAATTTATTTCATTTGCGGTGTCTTATATAATTGCAAGCATAATGACAATCGGCTTAATAGGGCTTTATACATATTTTGTAATTGTTAAAAAAGAGGATAAAAAATTTCCGCTTACAATATCCTGTATTATGGCATTTTTGTATACATTTTTATACGTATTGCTTGCTCTGACCGATTATTCGCTTATTGTGGGTTCGATAGGTCTTTTTATAATAACTGCGCTCATAATGTATTCCACAAGAAAAATCGAATGGTTTAACGATTAAATTACAAATTGTAAACGTAATTTTACGGTAATATTTAAGTATTATCCGTTAGCTGCCGATATTTATAAAGGAATATAAGGACGGAAAATGAGCTGGCAGTTAAAAATTGAAGGGCAGATATACGTTTTTGAAACTCAAAGCGAGTTCAAAAAAGTAAAGGAAATGGATTCAAAAGAGCAAAAGTCATACATTGCTCAAATGACCAATGAAGACGATTTGCAAATTTTAGATGAAGACTCGGAAGAAAACGAAGAAAACGAAGTTAACACCGATGAATCGGAAGAAAATAACAACTCCGAAACATATATAAATCCCGACGTTCTTATGCTGGATGAGCGGATAAGTTCGCTTGAAGCAAAAAGAAACAGTCTGTATAATTCGCTCTCAAAAGCGGAAGATATTGAAGAATATCAAAAAATATTAAATGAAACAAGAAATCTGCAAAATGAAATAAACAATTTAAGAAATCAAACAATGACATACCTTGATTCATCATCAACGGAACAAAGCACAACGGCAACCGGGCAAAATAATATTATATCCACGGGCGGAGGAAACAATATCATAAGTTATGCGGAACAATTCTTGGGCGAGAAAAACCCGAGCAAAAAAGCGGGCGATAACCCGTTTGTGAGAGTTGAGCGGGGCGGAAGCTGCGATGACTTTGCAACTTATGTAACCGATAATTCAATTCCCGATGATTCAAAAGCAGACTGGTATAAAAATTTAACCGAAAAAGAAAAAGCCTGGGGTCCTGATGTATTCAGGGCGGCAAAAGAAGCGGGCGCTACGGTTAAATTAAACGAAGCACAAGCCGGCGATTTATGCGCAATTGATTTAAACGGAAACGGCGGAATGGACCATACCGTAATCATTAAAGAAGTTAAAGACGGAAAAGTTTATGTAATCGAATCAAACGGCGGAACGGTGCAAAATAAAACGTATAATGAAAGTCAGGTCTGCTCAATCGCAAGAACAACCAAATAAATGAAGTTTTAAAACGTCAATTTATACAATAAATAAAGGCTCATATATGATATATGAGCCTTTATTTTTAAATTTTTATGTTATTTTGCAGAATGTTAAAGGACAGGTTGCGGGGTGTTCAAGGTCAACTTCGTTTATCCTTACCGTATTACCCGAATTTCCATCAATCGTAATCAATTTATTTCCTTCAACGGCAAGAACAATTCCTATATGCTGCATTGTGCCGTCGCCGTCATAATCATACAAAACGATATCGCCCGTCTCCGCTTGCGATGAATCAATTATGGCGCCCGCTTCTTCTGCGGCCCTGTGGACATTCACCTGCCAGTATTGGTTTTCTATATCCTTATACCATTGAGGAATTTTATCGGATGAGGGCATATGTTCATAGATATAACTTACAAAAGCCGCGCACCAGCCCGTTTGGGATGATGAAGAATGCCATTTTTCAAGGAAAATATCGGCACTTGCATCAGCTTCGTTATATCCCAGAAATCCAAGAGCAAATTGGGCAATATCACGCCCGACAAAATTTGAAGAATATTCAAGCGAAAGGTTTCTGTTTTCATTATCGTTTATGAGCTCTTTAACCGCAACAACATCCTGCTGCGCAACTTCAACCGCATTTTTAGCATTGTTTAATACGGTTTCTTTTGCCGCATCCGCTTGTTTCTTTTTATCGTTATAAATTTGTATCGCTTCTTTTATGTTAGGTTCTGTTTCAATTATTTTTGCTTCAATTTCGCTTTTTTGCGCATTCAATTCATCAAGCTCATCTTCAAGCCGGGCTTTTTCTTCTTCCAATTTATCCAGTTTTTCTTCTTCTTCTTTTAATTGAGCTTCCGCTTCGGATTCGGCTGCCCTTGCGGCAGCAACCTCACCTTCAAGACGGGAAATTTGCGCATCAATTTGTGCCTGTTCATCCGGATCATCGCTTGATTTTCCCTGCATGGAAGACAGGGCGGATTCAAGCGTTTCTCTTGTGCTGACAGCGCTTTCGTATGCGGTTTTGGCATTACTTACCGTCGTTTTTTGCGTTGAAATTTCACTGTCTTTTTCGCTGATTTCAGCTTCTTTTGCGCTGATTAAAGCCACCTGATTATTTAAGCTTTCGATAAGTTCCTGATTTACTTTTCTGTATTCAAGCTGCCCGAGCAAAAATTGATAAGCTTCATCAACCGCATTATTCCAGGATTTAACCGTAGGGTTTGTACCGTCATATACGGCATTAAGTGCTTCTTGTTTTGTTTGAAGAGTTGTTTCTTTTTTCTCAAGCTCTTTTTGCATATCTTCTTCGCTCATAAATGCATCGCTGACTCTTCCGCCCGATCTGTTTGAAACCTCGGGTTCAACAGGCACCCCCGAAGCTGCAGCCGCGGAAGCCGCAGAACCGCTTGAAACGGGTGCTGCTGTTTGAAGCGAAGGATTTGCGATTGAATTAAGAAGGTTACTTTGCAAAGTTTTCATAACGTCATTTTTAAAACTTGAAAGCCCGTCTAAAATATCGCCCATTGATATATGGGATGAATTATCTTCGCCAACGCCCACATGTTTTAAAAAGTTATTTACTTCATCTTCATCAATATTACCGTCTTTTGTTTCATCGACTTTTGATATAAATTCTTCATCATCCGAAAATAAATAACTGAGAAAATCCTTAATTATGTTCGAATCTTCTGATTCTTCTTCGGCTTGTGTTTCATCTGGATCTATATTTGAAAAATCAATATCAAGAATATCTTCAACGCTTATTGTCATCATTGAAAGTCCGAGGTTAAGTTCTTCCGATACATATCTTTCAAATTCGTCCGAATGAGCAAAAATACTGGTTGATGTTAATTCCCTTCCTTCTTTAAGATAAAGTTCTTCAAGATAATTGCTAAAGCCTGTTCTAAGGTCTGCAAAATTCAATTCCACTACATTTCCTTTCTTTTTATCGCACCTGAAATATAATAGCGGCAATCGGCAGCATAAGCTTTAAATAAATCAAAAGAAAGTAACGAAATATTAACAAAATATGTTTTTTATAAAAAAATATTTAAAATTAAAAATTTAGTTTTGATAAACGGGAGAGCCGAAAGAAAGATTCGCCGGTTTAAAGCCCGATGTAACCATTTTATGGTTTATAAAACTTCTCTTCATATCATAATCATAAGCGCCGAAAACAACCGTGGAATTTTGCCCGAGTTTTTTTGAAATCAAATCAAAAAGCGCATTTTGTTCCTTAAAACTTAAATAAGGAACCATATTTCTGCAAAATAAAGCGGTATTGGGGGTTTTATCATCCATTTTTGAAAGCACGTTCAGAATTTCTCCAAGCCTGAATTGCACCTTATCCGCCAGATTGTCTTTTGCCTGATACAATGTAAATTCTGCAGTATTTCTTGAATACAAAGGATTATTGACGGGCTTAAAATAATCATTCGGTTCTATTCCATGGTATATAAACAGGGCATCATCAATCATACCGAAATTTATAAGCCCCCTTTTTGCATTTTTAATAAGCGTTTCATTATAATCAAAAGCTTTTATCGGAAAAAATTTTTCCGCTTCTTTACCCAGATTTTTTTCAAGCATCATAACAATAGTATACGGTTCGCTCCCGTCCGAGCATGCGGCATCCATAACATTCACCTTATCAACGTTTTGATAGCGGTTTTTAAGGTAAAATGAGAGCATATTCCATTGCATATCCGTTCTGAAAAATTGCGTATAGCAAGATACATCTTTAATTTTGCCGTCGTGCGTTTCTCTTAAATAAAAGACTTTGTTTGCGGTAAACGAACAATTTGAATATGAAATCGGGGAAATACGCATTTTTATAAAACCATATTGATGCTTACGGTTTTAATAAAACATGTAAATATTTTTTGTTACCGAAATAAAAAGACTGTCTTAAATTAAGACAGTCTTTAAAATCAAAATTAAAATTTATGCCGCGATTTTTTTATCGTCTTCTTGTTCTTTGTCGTCTTCATCGTCTCTATAGTTATCAAAAGGATTTGTTTTATCCTTTTCATCTACATCTTTATCATCTTTATCATCTTCGGGTTCTTGAACTTGAAGTGATTCATCCTGATTAATCATTTCCTGTACGGCGGAACCTATTGAGCCCGCATATTCATGGTACATTTGGATTATGCCGTCATCAAGCTGCCTGAATGCGGAAATCATACCGAATTGTTCTTTATGACCTTCTAATTTCAATTCATAGTTTTCCAAGTTGTTTTTGCACAAAAATCCGAAAGATGCACCCTGAACAATTGCATATTCATCCGCGGAAAGATCGGCTTCAGGGATAGATTTTAATTCTTCGGCTTTAACAGCTTCGATTGAATTAATTTCATCGGAAATAGAAGCGTATTCTCTTATTAAATTTGACATCTCGGACATTTTGCCCGTTGCCGCTTCAAGCCCGCTGAAAACTTCAGTTATATCTTGTTCGTATGTGCTGTTTTCGATTCCGCTTGTAATTGTTGAATTTAAATCGTTAACATTTACCTGTTCGCCGTTTTTTCTTGCCTGAAGAAATGCGGCAACGGAATTTTCGATAACATCCAATATACGAAGATATTCGTTTTTGGTAACTTTTTCTTGTTCGACAAGGGTTTCGTCGTATATCTCACCGATTTCGTCGCTGACTCTATCCATCTCGGCTTCTTTTTGTTCGGCGGATTCTTTTAATTCACCCGTGCGTGCATCGCTGTTTGCGGCTTTTGCTTCATCCGAATCAACAACGTCAACGCCCAGTTTTGAGCTCAGCATTTCAAGTTCAAAATCGCTCAAGTTTGCGGCATTAACGGTATATTTGTCGCCGTTTGCTTCAGAAAACGTTAAGATATCGTTTTCATAGCTAACTTCAAGCGAACCGTTTGAGGTTGAAGCGCCGTTTGCGCTTTGGTACTGATAAAATTGATTTACTATGGAGTTAATAGACATTTTTAATTTCTTTCGTTTTTTGCTTCCTACATATATATAAAGTATATACGATTGCTATAAATTCAGATTATATTATTTTTGTTACAAAAGTTAATAATTGTGTAAATAATTGTAAATTGCAGCGTAAAATCAGGCACTTTTTATTTTGAGCCGTGTTTATAAATTCAACATAAAGGAAGAAAAAATGAAGGTAAATTTTAACCCGAACATTTACACCAATCCCGCATTCGGCAAAAAAGCGGACAGAAGAAAAACGACAGATAAATATGACACGGTTGAATTAAAAAATAAAAAGGAAAAAGAACCTGTTTTAAAAAGGCTTAAAACGTTTTTTGCCGCAATCGGCGCATCGATTATAACATCAATCGGGTTTCTTGCATATTTTACAAATAAACTTTCAATAGCAGACAGAGAAAAAGAATCTCTTCAAAATGAAAATAAAAAACTGCGCAATAATTTAGAGAACATAACGCTCCCTGAAAATGCGGATAAAATTCTAAGCGACAAATTGGAAAAACTGGCACATAGTGAACTTGAATACGATCCGAGAAAAAGAATAACAAAAAGCAAGACTGCAAATAAAACTTCAAACAACAACCCCGTAACCGTTTTACCCGAAAAATACACAAAAACAACAAACAGATCCGACGCAAAAAAACCCGAGTATCCGAAATTTACGGAAGGAAGACAATATACGTTTCAATTCCCCGAATCAAAAGATATTAAAATATCAAAAGAAAAATATGAATTTAAACCGATAAAAAGAACATATACAAATATAAGTGAAAATTATGCCGATTCTCTTAAATGGGACAATGACAAAATTGCAAGAGATCTTCTTCAAAATTTCTTTGACGGGCACGGTCAAACGCTTGACGGTGTTAAATTCAGCGCAATGCCGCAAGAAAACGGAAAATACAAAGTAAGAATTGAAGGAAAATCAGAATTTTCACCCGATAAAGCAATTTTACTCGGGGAAAGTTCAAAAAAAGAGAATGTGAATGCTGCGGGCAACTACGGCGAAGGACTTAAAATGGTCGTATTAAAACTTTTGAAAGAAAAAGGCGCACAAAGCGTTGACATATCATCAAGTAATTGGAATGTAAACTGGAAGCTTGAAGAAAGCGGACTGAATAAAAAAGTTTTGGCATATCAACTGGATGAAGTACCTGAAAAAGAGGGTAACTTTATAGAATTTGAAACATCGGATACGGAATTTATAAAATCGATTATAAATTCTTTTGACAGATTTTATCACTATAACAACCCTGCATTTAAGTGCCCCGATTTTGAAAATGACACCCTCGCAATTAAGTTAAACAATAAAAACGAAAAAGGAAATATCTATATTGCGGGACAAGCCTTTGAAACGGACGGAAAATACGAAAATATAAAAGGAATGGACATCTTAATCAAAAAAAGACCGCCCTTGAAACATAATCACTCATTTATATTTGACCCCTCAAGAGACAGAACCTCACTTAATTCGGATAATCTGTCGGCATTGGGCGCATGGGTGGCATCAAGCGATAATATGCCAAAAGACGACATTATAAAACTTATTCACTGCTTGGAAGAATACTGGGATTTAGGGACAACCGAAGCCATGTTTAAACATATAAGCAAGGGAACATCGTTTATAGGCGGCATATTCAAAGGTGCGGCAGACAGAGGCGATTTGAATATAAAATTCCCCGAAAATTGCATTGCAGATTACTTTTTTGCATCAAGTGAATTAAAAGAAATGTATACCGAAAACGGATACAGACTGTGCAACGGCAATTTTAAAG
>DVJH01000045.1 GCA_018710795.1 Candidatus Galligastranaerophilus gallistercoris
AAAGGCTACCCTGAAGATAAAAGGGAAAGATGCGTTGTAATTGAAGAAATAAGAATGGGGCAGGACAGAAACTGGAGAAAAGTATACAATGCCCTTAACGATTCAATGTATGAAAAACACCCTTATAAAAGAGATGTAATAGGCACAAAAGAAATAATTTCGTCAATTTCAAGAGATGAAATTATGAGATATTATAAATCGTTCTACACACCCGAAAATATGGTAACGGTCGTAGTGGGAGACATAAATTCGGATGATGTCATAAAAAACGTTCAAAAAGAATTTAAATTTCAAAATTTTAACGACTTTGACAAACTGCATCCGGATGAAAGAATAACCGAAACAAGTATAAAAAACCCTCAAATCATAGAAAAAACCGCACACATTCAAACAGGTTTTATGATGTACGGTTTTTTGGCCGACAAACCCGAAAACCTGAAAGAAACAATTGCGCTTGATTTAATAACTACGATTCTTGGCGACGGAAAAAGCTCAAGGCTGAATACAAACCTGATAGAAAGCGTAAGCGAGCCTTACGTTTATGAGGTTCAAGCCTCTCATTATCAATTTAAAGACGGGGATAATTTTATGATTGACATTAATTTTAACCCCGAATACAAAGATAAAGTCATCTCGGATATTAATAAAGAACTCGACAATTTAAACAATATAAAAGAAGAAGAACTTAAAAAAGCCAAAAAATTTGCCGAAATCGCATTTGCACAGGAAGCGGAAACCGTCTCCGGCATAGGAGAAACGATAGGCGAATTTATGATAGTTTTTAACAACTTATCTCTGGCGGATAAATATTTAAAATTACTCAATGAAATTGATACAAAATATCTGGAAGAAATTGCAAAAAAATATTTATCGAAAGAACACGCCGCAATCAGCATTTTAATGCCTGAAAAGGAGCAATAAATGAAATATCTTGAAATTAACGATACAAAAATTGTTTTTGAAAACATAAAAGAAACGCCCCGCTGCGCAATTTATCTCTATTTTGAAACAAATGAAAAATTTCCCTTTGACGGAGTACATGTGCTTGAAGGGAATCTTTTATTGCAGGGAACAAAAACCAAAAACTCGGAGCAAATCGCAACGGAACTTGAAAATTCCGGAATTGAAGTAAGCATTGATTCAAGGCTTGATTTTTTAAAGGTTTCGATTGTGTGCCTCAATGAAGATGTGGAATTTGCGCTTGAAACCGTAAACGATTTAATGCTTAATTCAACGTTTAACACCTTTGACAAAGAAGTTTTCAAATTCAAAGGCGAAACAATGTCTGCTATGGATTCTCCGGTTGCAAAAGCATCAGATGCATTTTACAGAGAAATTTTTAAAAACGGCAAATATTCTCTGACAAGCACAAAAATTCTTGAAACAATCGATAAAATGACAAAAGAGGATGTCATAAAATACCATAACAATCTTTTATCGGGGCGCAAAATTATCTCAATCGCAGCCGATATTGATAATGAAAACGATTTTTTAAATATGGTTTCATCAAAACTGAGCTGCATGAAAAATTCAAACGATTTTAAAAACAGCGGGGATGAAATTAAAACATATACACCCGGCATTATAAAAATTACGAAAAACGACGCCAAACAGGCGCAAATTTTTCAAGGATTCATAGTCCCCGGGTTATACGACAAAGACTACGCAAAATTATGCGTCTTAAATAACATTCTTGGCGCAAGCGGGCTTTCTTCAAGACTTTTTGTCGAATTAAGGGACAAAAAAGGGCTTGCATACACGGTAAGAAGCTCATATAAAACAATGAAGCACGGAGCATGTTTTATTTTATACATAGGAACGGAGCCTGCCAACATTAAAAAATCACTCGAAGGCTTCAGATATGAAATTGAAAGAATAATTAAAGAACCGCCGGATGAAAAAGAATTGAAAGGCGCAATTGAAAATTATACGGGCAAATTCAAATATTTTTACACCCAGACAAATTCGCAAATCGCGGGTGCTAACGGTTGGAACTGGATATGTAATCTCGGATTTGATTATCATGAAAAAATGCTTGCCGAAATTAAAAAAGTAACAATAAAAGATGTTATCGAATGTGCGAAAAAATATCTTTTAAAAGAACCGGTAACAATAGTTCTTGCACCGGATGAATTTTTAAAGTTTTAAGATAATTAAGTTATTTGCACAAATAACTTCGATAAAGTAAAATCTTAAACAGTGAGGAAATTATTGTTTTGGCAAATTTAAAAGAGATAAATAAAAAAATCGATAAACTTAAACACAAAGGCGAAATTCAAAAAGCAATCGAATATTGCCAGTCTGTCCTTTTGCAGGAGCCTTCAAACCCCGAATTAAACATAAGACTCGGCGATTTGTACATGGACTGGCACCTTGATGTTTATCAGGCAAAACAATATATTGACGAAGCAATTATTCAATATCAAAAAGCATGCGAAACACTTCTTGATAACGGCGAAGTCTATTATAAAATAGGTTTTGCTTTCTTTCATAAAGGAGAATTAGACAGAGCTTTGAATTATTTTGAAATGGCACTGAAAAATAATGCCAATAAATCCCAGTGCTATTTTATGATTGCAAACTGCTACAAAAAGAAAGAGCGATACGCGGATGCGCTCGACGAAGCGGATAAAGCGCTCAAATGCGCCTTTTTAAACACTTCAAGAATACATTACCTGAAGCACAGGTTACTTAGAATTGCATTTTTTTCCAATCAAAATTCAAAGTGGAAAAGCTTTTTAGAACTTATGCTTTCATATTTAACTCTTCCGTTTGATCCCGAAGCAAAAAAAGATGTTGCAAAAAAATTCAAAATCATAGGCATTTCAAAAGAACTCTATCTCGCCGCAAAAGCAACAAGAAGCAGGCATTACCTTGACGCGGTTAAATACTATTCCCAGGCAATAGATAAAATGCCCGGATTTACGACCCTTTACTGTCTTTTAGGCGATATATACAGAATTTTGGGGCGCCATGAAGAAGCAATAATAGAATATAAAATGGCAAGATGGATTGACTCACTGTATCTTCCCGCATACGTGGGACTTGTACAGGCGTATGAAGAAATGGGAGAGTATGAATCCGCAATTGAAACGTATAAAAAATTCATAACAATTCACCCGAACAACCCGATACTTCACAGCCAGATTGCAAACCTGTATTTTATGAAAGGCGAACACAATAAAGCCGTTTCACATTATCAAAGCGCAATATTATTGAACCCTAAACATGAAAAAGCACCCGAAATTGCGCAAACGTTGGGATTTTTACTGCAGCATTTTATTGAAAACGATGAAGCTGCCGTTCTTGCATTCTTAACCGCATACGTTCTGGATACGGGCAATTTGGATATTTATATAGGGCTGGGTGCCGCTTTCTATGAAAAAGAAGATTATGTAAACGCGCTTAAAGTATACAGACGTGCAATCGAATTGCAGCCCACAAATGCAAAAATACACTGCAACCTCGGATTTTTGCTCTGGGGTCTCGGAAATTTAACGGAAGCAATCAGCGAATACGAACTTTCAATTAAATATGACCCGACTTATGCAATTGCACATAACAACCTCGGCGTAATTTATCTTGACGATCTGGCACAAATTCAAAAAGCCGCGGATTGCTTTAAAGCCGCCCTTGAATATGACCCGAATTACGCTCTTGCACATTATAACTATGCAAGGTGTCTATCCATAAAAGGCGAAAAAGTTGAAGCGGCAAAATATTACAGAGCCGCACTTGATATAAACGCACTCACAAAAGAGATGGACCCTAACGAAATTCAAGACAGACTGAACAGTCTTTTTGAATAGTGCCGATTGTATTAATGCCACAGAAATTGATTTTGATAAAATTAATATATGTCTATTTGGATTTACATATTTAAAAGAATATTGCAAAGCATACCGATACTTATACTGGTAACGATTATAAGCTTTTTTCTGATAAGACTCTCTCCCGTTGATCCGCTTGCGGAACTAAGGCTCAACCCTGCAATTTCAAAACAAACCATCGAATATGAAACAAAAAGGCTCGGGCTTGATAAGCCGATTCCCGTTCAATATTTTTACTGGGCAAAAAATTTTATAAAAGGCGATATGGGAACCACAACAACCGGCGAATCGGTTTCGGGAAAAATAAAAGAAAGGGTGTTAAATACGCTTCTTTTATCGCTGAATGTAATTTTTTGGACCTGGCTTATAGGAATTCCTCTCGGAGTAATAGCGGCACTTAATTATAGAAGCACATTTGACAGGTTACTAACGTTGTTTTCAAGTGCGGGCATGGCAATACCTTCGTTTTTCTTTGCGGTTTTATTGCTCATATTTGCTCAAAAAACAGGGCTTTTTCCGATAGGCGGACTTACAAGCGCAAATTTTTACACAATGACTTTGTGGAACAAAATCATCGACATAATGCACCACCTTGTTCTTCCCACATTTGTTCTAACTACGCTTTCACTCGCAAGTCTCTCAAGACAGATGAGAGCAAATCTGCTTGATGTACTTGATTCTGATTTTGTTAAATATTTGGTCGCAAAAGGAATACCGAAAAATAAAATTATTTTTAAACACGCAATGAGAAATGCGATAAACCCGCTTATAACGCTTCTCGGGTTTGAATTTGCAGGATTATTATCGGGCGCTGCGCTTACCGAATATGTCTTTCAATATCCCGGGCTTGGAAGACTGATTTTGGAAGCGGTCATGAAATCGGATATTAACCTTGTAATGGCGGGTCTTGTTATAGGGTCAATCATGCTTGTTGCGGGCAACATAATTTCGGATATTCTTTTAAGAATAACGGATCCCAGATTGAGGGCGAACTGATGGACGGCTTTTTTTCACGTTTTAAAAAAGATAAAATAAGCCTCTCGGCACTGATTGTACTTGTGGTACTATATGTTGCAATACTTTTTGCAACGTTTATCTCGCCTTATGATAAAAATTATTCGGACAGAAGCCTTTCGTATTCACCGCCGAGCAACATTTATACAATAACTCCCGAAGGCAAACTCTCAAAGCCTTATACATATAACTGGAAAAGAAAATTTAACACCCATACGCTAAATGTCGAATTCAGAGAAGACAGAAGCCAAAAATACTATTTGAATTTTTTTTCAGAAGGCTTTGAATACAAGCTTTTTGGTATATTTAAAACAAATATTCATCTTTTTGGAATTGAAAACGGCGGAAAGTTAAACCTTTTAGGCTGCGATATAAACGGCAGAGACAATTTTTCAAGGCTGTTATACGGCGGAAGAATTTCTCTTACGATAGGTTTTCTTGCCCTTTTGATTTCTTTTCCGATTGGGCTTTTATACGGCGGAATTTCGGGATATTTCGGCGGAAAAACGGATATTATACTTATGAGAATATCGGAAGCAATTATGTCGATTCCGACTTTTTATCTCTTGATTATTCTGGCGGCAATACTTCCTTCCGATATGACAAGCGCACAAAGATTTGCGCTTATAACGGTAATTCTTGCCTTTATAGGCTGGGCGGGATTTGCAAGAGTCGTAAGAGGCATGGTTTTGTCAATCAAAAACGAAGAATACGTTAAAGCGGCAAAAAGCCTTGGCGCAAGCAATTTGAGAATAATTACGAAACACATTCTGCCTCAAACATCAAGCTACGTTATTATTGCAATTGCGCTGAGCGTACCCGGGTTTATACTGGCAGAATCGGGTTTGAGCTTTCTCGGACTCGGCATTCAACAGCCTGATGCCAGCTGGGGAAATATGCTTAAAGAGGCGCAGGAATTTGCAAACATAATGTATCGCCCCTGGCTTTTAACGCCCGGATTTTTAATTTTTATTGCGGTTTTGTCTTATAACGTAATAGGCGATACAATAAGGGATATTCTGGACCCTAAAAGCAAAATCAGGACTTAAAAATGTTTGAACAAAATTTATACGACTGCATTATGCAAAACACGGATTTCTATGCGCTTGTTGCATCAAGGCTTTTTGCCGCAATATTATTTGCATCTCTTCTCGGCATTGAAAGAGAACTGACGGGAAAAGTTGCGGGATTAAGAACACATATTCTTGTTTGTGCGGGCGCATGCGTATTTACGCTTTTATCGATATACGGTTTTAAAATGCACATAACGGAAGGTATCGCAGGTGTTAACGACCCCGCAAGAATCGGCGCGCAAATTATAACCGGCATCGGTTTTATAGGTGCGGGAACAATAATGCGCACGGGCTCAAATATCTCAGGTATAACAACGGCGGCAACACTTTGGATGGCAGCCGCAATAGGAATGGCATGCGGCTCGGGGATGTATGCCGTAGGATTATTCGCAACATTATCAACTTTATTTGTGCTTATTTTAATAAGACAATTCGAAAAAAGATTTTTATCCGATTTCCTGAAAAAATACAGAAATGTAAAAATTTCAATATCATGTAATATAGACAGTATTGATAAAATTACTAATATAGTTGATACCCACTTTTCAAACATAACAAAAATTGAAAGAAGAATAGCAAACGACAATGAATATCTGCTTAAACTAAATGTAACGACAAGGAAAAATTTAAGAACGATAAATGAAATATTTAAAGCGGCACAAGCGATAAACAAAATTGATATTCAGGAAATTTATGAATAAAATTTAAAAACTGTACTAATATTTTTGCTTGTGATACATTAATTTTATAGAAAGGCTTATCACAGGGACAAAATGAGAGTACACGAACTGGCAGACCAACTTAAAATAACCACAAAAGAGCTGATGACGCGTGCCGAAGAAGAAATGGGAATTACTTTTAAATCCCATAGCGCAACCGTTACGCCCGATACAATTACGAAAATTAAAGCGCATTTTGCCCCCAAAGACGAAAAAAAAGCAAAACCCAAAGCATTTATCGTAAAAAAAGCAAAAGATAAGCCGAAAACGGAAGAAATTCAGCCGCAAGAAACAAAAGAAGAAACAGTAGCTTCAAAACCCGAAAAAACGGCTGAAACTGTTAAAATCATCGAGCAGCCGAAATTAAAATCAAAGCTTGAAATTGTGCGCCCCGCACCTGCTTCAAGTCAAAAAAAGCATACGGAAGAAGAAAAAGCGGAAGAACAAAAACCGGCAATAAAAAAACCCGAATATGAAAAAACACCCGATATTCCTTCAATGATAAAGAAGAATTTCGCAAAAAAACCGGCAGAACAAAAAGAAGAAAAAAGCGAAAAAGAAGATAAAAAACAAAAAGAAGAGTCTAAACAAAAAAAAGAAACGCCTCAAAAAGCGCCCGTCGTAAGGCACATGATTTCGCAGGATATATACCAGAATCAGGGTATGCGGGGCAAGAAAAAGAAAAAAGAAAAAGTTTATAAAAATAAAGAAGAAGAACAGGAAAGAATAAGCTTAGAAAAAGCCGTTCAGCAAAAACATAAAAAACATACTCAAACAACAACACAGCTTGAAGAAGTTAAGCAGGTCGTAATAAACCGCCCGATGACCATAAACGAATTGTCGGATAAAATCAGAAAATCGCCTGCCGATATTATTAAATTTTTAATGATGCAGGGAATTTTAGTTACGGTTAATTCACCGATTGATACAGACACCGCAAAAAAAGTTGCCGAAAATTTTGAAATTGAAGTTTTGGATGAAGACATCGATTCATTTATTGAAGAAGAAATCGAAAAAGAAGAAGTTTCAAAAATAATTGAACATGCGGACAAAAGCAAGCTTGTTAAACGCGCCCCCGTTGTTACCATTATGGGACACGTTGACCATGGCAAAACAACATTGCTTGACAGCATCCGTGCTTCAAAACACAAAATCGTATCAACCGAAGTCGGCGGAATTACCCAAAGTATCGGTGCGTATACGGTTTGGCTCAATGACAGAAAAATCGTATTTATCGACACCCCGGGCCACGAAGCGTTTACCCAAATGAGAGCACGCGGAGCACAATCAACCGATGTTGCAATTCTTGTTGTTGCCGCAGATGACGGAGTTATGCCGCAAACAATCGAAGCAATCAACCATGCAAAATCCGCAGGCGTTCCCATTATTGTTGCGGTAAACAAAATAGATAAACCCGACGCTAACCCCGACAAAGTTCTTCAACAATTAACCGAATACGGGCTTGTTCCCGAACAATGGGGCGGTGATACCATTGCCGTACCTGTTTCGGCGCTGCAAGGCAAAGGCATTGACGAATTGCTGGAATATATTCTTCTGGTATCTGATATGCAGGAATTAAAAGCGGTTGAAGATTGCCCCGCAATGGGCGTCGTAATTGAAGCCAACCTTGATAAAGGCAAAGGTCCCGTTGCGCACATTCTCGTACAAAACGGCACGCTCCATGTGGGTGATGCCATAGTTGTCGGAAACGTAGGCGGAAAAGCAAGGGCTCTTATAGATGACTCGGGAAGAAGGGTAAAAGAAGCCGGTCCTTCAACTCCCGTTGAAATTTTAGGATTAAATGAAGTTCCGCAAGCCGGAGACAGATTTGAAGCCGTTGAAAATGAACGTGTAATGAAACAGATGGTTTCAGAAAGAAAACAAAAAGAAAGAATTACAAGACTTGAAGCCATGGCGGTTTCGCACGTTACGAAAGAAACATTAAGCAACGATGAAATTAAAAATCTTAATTTAATTATTAAAGCAAACACAAACGGTTCCGCAGAAGCCGTTTCGCAGGCAATTCAAAACGTTAAATCTTCCAAAATTATTCCGAAAATCATCCATGTGGGCGTCGGTGATATTTCGGAAGCCGACGTTATGCTTGCATCTGCCTCAAATGCAATAATTCTCGGGTTCACCGTTAAAGAAGATGCAAATGCAATCATTGCGGCAGAACGCGAAGGCGTTAAAATTAAAAAATACGATATTATATATCAGGTACTGGAAGACATTGAAAAAACAATGCTTTCGCTTTTAGCACCCGTCATAGAAGAAGTTGAACTCGGCAAAGCCGAAGTAAGACAAGTATTTACAATAGGTAAAACTACAAGAATCGCGGGATGTTACGTAACCGAAGGAAAAATTGTCCGCTCGAAACAAGCTGTCGTAAAAAGAAACGGAACGGAAATCTTTAAAGGCGAAATCGACCAGCTGAAACGTTTTAAAGACGATGTTAAAGAAGTGGCAACCGGATTTGAATGCGGTATTTCTTTCTTTAAATTTAATGATATCCAGATAGGCGATATTATTGAAGTATCAACCACAAAAGAAGTTGAAAGAAGCACATTGGAATAAAGGAAACAAAATGAGCCTCCGTAATGAACGTGTCAGAAAAACTCTTATGAAGGAAATTTCCGACATTCTTTTAAAAGATATTAAAGACCCTAAAATTTCAGGGCTTATTTCAATAACCGACGTCGAAGTTTCGCATGATAATTCGTACGCAAAAGTATTTTACAGCATTTTAGCCGACACGGACAAAAAAGAAGAAATTATTGAAGCAATTAAGAAAAACACCCCCAAAATCAGATACGAAGTCGGAAAAAGAGTCCGCCTCAGGTTAACGCCCGAACTGAATTTTATTTTGGATGAATCACTTGAGCGCGGCGCAAGAATTTCGGACTTGATAGATAAAATTTCAAAAGGCGAAATATAATTCAATTATGCCAGATAATCCGCCTTTTTATTTTCTGAATGTATATAAACCCGAAGGCATAACGTCATTTGACGTTATATACAGGCTCAGAAAAATTTTAAACATAAAAAAAATCGGACATTCGGGAACGCTTGATCCTATGGCGGACGGCGTTATGCAAATTGCGGTCGGGAATGCTTCAAGACTGCTTGAGTATCTGGATTCAACCAAAGAATATAGAGCCGAGATAGTATTCGGCTTCATGTCAACAACCCTTGACAGAGAAGGCGAGATAACAAAGCTTGAAAAACCTTTATTTTCACTTGAAGAACTAAAAAACACAATCAGCCTCTTTACGGGCGAAATAACGCAAATACCGCCCGTATATTCGGCAATTAAGGTAAACGGAAAAAGGCTTTATGAAATTGCAAGAAAAAACCCCGAAACAAATATTACCGCCCCCGAAAGAAAAGTAACCGTATACGAAACGGAACTGATTGATTTTAAAGACCATAAAGCGCAAATAAGGGTCAAGTGCTCAAAAGGAACATATATAAGAACGCTTTGCGACGATATTGCAAAAAAATTAAACACAAGAGCATACCTATCAAAACTTACGCGCACACGGGCGGGAAACTTTTATATTAAAGACTCGATAAAAATCGAACAGGCCGATATATCTAAAGCGATAGACCCCAAATCTGCAATAAATCTGCCCGAAATTAAATTAAACGAAAACGAATATAACCGCGCAAAAAACGGAGCAATAATAGAATATAATTCCGATTTAAACAATGAAACCGTCATGTTAACATATATGGACAAACTTGTATCAATCGGAATTTTATCGGATAATAAGGTAAAAATTAAAAAATTCTTTAATAATGCGGGTATTTAGATGAAAACATTTATTTTTACTTTTTTTATAACGCTTGCAATTTGTATCGGGTATTTTTTATATGTATTTATCGGCAAAGAAAGC
>DVJH01000046.1 GCA_018710795.1 Candidatus Galligastranaerophilus gallistercoris
AAACGCTTGCGATTATGGCGGCCAAAACCATAATTAAAATCTCACCCGCAAGAATGTTTGCAAAAAGTCGGATTGCAAGCGTCAGGGGCCGTGTAAAATCTTCCATAATATTAAAAGGGGTCATAAACCAAACGGGCTGAACGTAATGTTTAAAATAAGAAAGCCCTTTTGCCTTAATCCCTTTATATAAATAAAAGATTAAAACAAATACGGCAAGCGCCGCAGTTGTATTTAAATCATTGGTCGGAGAAGCAAGCTCGCCTGCGGGCAGATGGAAAATTTTTAAAGGGACCTGCCCCAGAAGGTTGCTTACTATAATAAGCAAAAACAAACACATTAAAACCAGTGCGCTTGAGCCCTGCTCTTTTCCCATTCCTTTGGTTAAACCCACAAAAATGGTAACGATTTTTTCAAAAATGCCCTGCAATTTATTCGGCATAATATTTATTTTGATTGTGGACAATAATGCAAAAACAAGAATAACGGCCATTGCAAGCCATAAAGTAATCAAAGTATCCATATGGACATCTAAACCCAGAAGATTAACTATATAGTGTTCTCCGATATTAAGATTCATAAAAAATGCCCCGTACTTTTCAAGTTCATTATACAACAAAAAAATTAATGCAATTAATTGATTGGCAGGCTATAAATCTACTGCCGCACGATTGACACCCGAAAGGCACGGTTTAAAACAATCTCGAGCAAATCTAAATCTTAAGATTTAGATAATTTTATCCCCCGTAAATCCTTATTTTTCAACCCTTTTATTGATGTTCGGCTCATATAAACGGGCTATTATTCAATTGTAATCACCCGATTACATTACATTATCAGGATGAAAAGGTTTAAAAAGGTTTTGGAGGATAGTATAAAATGAGAAGACTTGATTTTCAAAGAAAAACAAGAGTGATTGTGGTTGATGACAACTATGACCATGCGTCGGGCATCAGAGAATTAATCAATCTTGAAAATGATTATGAAGTAATTGCAAACGCAGGAAACGTAAATGTTGCTTTATCTTTAATTAAAAAATACCAGCCCGATATCGTTTTAATGGACATGAACATGCCTGAAACAGACGGTATCACGGCAATTATGAAAATCGGAGAATTGAACGTTGAAACAAAAGTTATCGTTTTAACCGCATACGATGATCCGGATTTAATTTATCGTGCAATGAAACTCGGCGCAAAAGGATATATTTTAAAAACCATGGCATCGCACCAGTTAATCCATGCCTTAGATGAAGTTTCAAACGGAAAAATCTATCTGCCCAACGTTTTATGCTCAAGATTCTTTGAATATTTCCAGAATTTTGAAAAACACCAGCAAAATAAAACGGCGGAAGATGAAAACAACCTCTTAAACGATTTAACAAACAGAGAAGAAGAAGTACTGGGGCTTTTAACACAGGGCGTAACATATAAAGGCGTTGCTCAAAAGTTATTTATATCGGAAACAACCGTTAAAACCCATGTTAATAACATTTTCCAAAAGTTACAGGTAAATGACAGAACACAGGCTGTTTTATACGCAATAAACAAAGGATTCTTAAACAAACAAAGAATAAAAATTGCGGTATAACCGGGAAATTAACGGCAGGTAAAAATGTATAAAAAAGCCAAAAAAACATTAAGATCGTTTTTAACTTCAAACATATATAATGACGAATTATTCTCAAGAAGCTCAATGAATATAATCATAAGAGCCTTATTGGAACCCGTTGCAAGCCAGAATGCAATATCGCTCGTTTTTACCAGATTTAAAAACAAAGAAGGTCTGGAAGGGCTGATTAAGCGTCTTGAATATTGCAACAACGTAGAGATGGTTGATGTTACCGTACCTAATGTTTTAATAAAAGACGATTACGTTGAACTGGAATTTGTAATCTTCACATCGGCAAGATATAACTTTGTTTTAATCTGGGATTATTCAAACGATCCCGATAAAAATAAAACATCCGCATTTTTCCTTGCCAACTCAAGACTGGTAAACGATGTATACGAAGTTCTTCAAACAAACTTAACCGAAAATTACAAAGAGAAATTCTACCTCCACAAACCCGAAAGACGTGAAAACGAACTTTTAAACGAGGCTTTGTTCAACGTCTTAAAAAAATTAAACAACAGCATTGAAGAAAACGCATACAGCCAGAATGACGATTATATCGTAGATTTATCGGAAGAAGAAAATTATGACGAAAAAATCCGCACGGTAAGCCATGAAATAAAAAATCAGCTTTCCATCATTGATGTTTATTTAAAACTCCTTGAAAAAGAAACCAAAGGAAACAAAAACATTGAAATCATCAAAAAGGCTTCCGATATAATTTCGCTTCAATTAAATGATTTGAAAAATTATGAAAACGACGAAATTAAAGAGCTTATTTTGCAGGACGTTATTGAAGAATCCTCTAAAATGATGGAGATGATTGTAAAATCAAACAACAACAAACTTGTTTTCCATAAAGACATAAAATACGATATTAAAATTTTTGCCGATGAAAACAAACTGATTTCCGTTTTAAACAACATAATAAAAAATGCAAACGAATCAACAAAAAATGACACCATAGAATTAAATATAAGTATCGAAAAAAATAAAGTTCATACGGATATAACAAATCACGGTCCCGCCGTATCCGAACAAAATCAAAAACGCCTTTTTGACAAAGGTTTTACGACAAAAACATACGGACATGGAATAGGACTTTATTCGTGCAAAAAATATATTGAAAATTTTAAAGGCACGCTTGAACTTTTGAATTCCGATAAAGAAAAAACAACTTTCAGGATAACTCTTCCCCTGAACTGACACACAACTTATACGATTGTTAAGCGTGCTTTTATTTAAGGCACGCTTATTGTTTTAAAGAGTATATGAATTGTTCGGCCTTGATTCCAATACTTTAATTAAAACCGCCTTCAATTCGTCTTTAATATAAGGGCTTCTTATAATATCTTTTAATTCTTCGGGAGGGGTGTGTCTGCAAAATTTTGCATATTCGGCAATTTTAACCTCAAGAGGTTTTTGCATATCATTTTTCATACTTTATAATTTTCCTTCACAACCAAGGGGATATTGATTAAAACCCCGTAAATAAATTTTTTGCCCCGAAAATGGCTTATTTATATTATTATGTTACAATTCTTTTTATATCAGAGGCAATTTATGACAACAACAAAAGATTTAACGGCGGGCAATCCGTTTAAATTAATAATTCTGTTTATGCTGCCGATGTTTTTCGGAAACATATTTCAGCAGTTTTATAATTTGGTTGACGCTCTTATCGTCGGAAGAACAATAGGTCTGAAGGCCCTTGCCGCCGTCGGCGCAACTTCGCCTTTAATTTTTCTTGTAATAGCGTTTATTTTTGCTTCCACTCAGGGGTTTTCGGTTGTAACGGCGCAAAAGTTCGGCGCAAAAGAATACGATATGGTAAGAAAATCTGCCGCCGCTTCTTTTATATTGTCTTTCCTTTTAACGATTATTATGACGCTGATTTCGGCACCCTTTACGATGCATATGCTTCAATTGCTGCAAACGCCGTCGGATATCATTGTTCTTGCGAATGATTATCTTTTTATTATGTATATAGGAATAGGCGCAACCGTTTTTTATAACGTATCTTCAAATATAATAAGGGCTCTGGGCGACAGCAAAACCCCCCTTTATTTTCTTATTTTTGCATCAATTTTAAACATATTTTTAGACCTTCTTTTAATTTTAAAATTCCATATGGGGGTAGCGGGCGCCGCCTGGGCAACCGTTATTTCCCAGGCAATTTCAACAGTCATTTGCATGACGTATATGTTTTTAAAATTTCCGATTTTAAGACTTAAAAAATCCGATTGGAAAGTTGAAAAAGAATTTTTATACGAACATTTGAGAGTCGGAATTCCGATGGGTTTTCAAATGTCCGTTTTAATCATAGGAATTATTGCGGTGCAGTTTGTTTTAAACGGTTTAGGATCAACCGCAATTGCCGCTTTTACGACAGCGGTAAGGGTTGATCAGCTGGTATCCCAATCATTGTTGGCATTGGGTGCGGCAGCTGCCACATATACCGCACAAAACTTCGGCGCAAACAAAATGAAAAGAATAAGAGAAGGTGCGAGAGCATGCGTTTTAATTGCCCTTATATTAAGCATTATGTGCATTATTATTCTCTCATTCTTCGGCAAAGCAATCGTCGGGCTGTTTTTGGATGCTCCGAACCCCGAAGTTCTAAACCTTGCACAGCAGTATTTGAATATTATTATGATTTTCTTCTTCTTTCTGGGGCTGCTTCTTATATACAGAAACGTTCTTCAGGGAATGGGAAACGTTATGGCGCCTTTATGCTCGGGCGTTGCCGAACTTATTATGAGAACACTTGCAGCCTTTACTCTCGGGCATACAATGGGTTATATCGGTATCTGCCTTGCAACACCCGCAGCATGGATTGCGGCGGCAATTGTTTTATACATAGGATATAAAATCAGTCTTATAAAAAATATCAAGAAGTTAAGAAATTCAAACGCATAAAAAATAAGCGCGCAATTTATTCAAAAGCACGCTTATTTATGGGGAAAAGAAAACGAAAAGTGTTAAACTTATTTGCCGTATGATGTTAAATTTTCATTCGCAAGATGATTAAAATAAGACTTTTTAAACTGCTCGCTTCCAAAAAATTCCACCATACTCGGGGCGAGAACCAAACAAAAATAAATTACGCCTGCAAAAATAACCAGACTGATTGCTTCAAACATATTTATTGCCTCGCTTTCTAAATAAACCGAATCTTCCTTATGCAATTTTTATCGGCAGAACAAAAAAACAACTTTAGGGTTAATTAAAAATTTTGTAATAAAAATTCACATAAAAAATCTAATATAAATAAAGTATTTTTTTGACTTTTGCGGGGATTTTATTAAACAAAATACGGGATAGTCCGTAAAATATATTGTATAGCCAAAACTGCGGAAAAAACCATGCCCTTCAGGTACAGACTTCAAAAGTTTTTAGAAATAAGAATAAAAGAAAAAGAAGAGCAGCTAAAAGTCGTACAAGAAGCACAAAATGCACTTTGGGCGGTCGAAGCCGAAATTGAAGCCAACAATAAAAACATAACCGACACAAGAATAAACATGAGAAAATCAGACCCCAGAATGTATGAAGGGTTTGACAACTTCTTAAAACATCTGTATGAAATCGGCGAACAATTGGAAATTAAAAGACAGGAAGCTAAAAAAAAACTCGATGAAGAAATTGAAATTCTGAAAGAAAAAGAACAAAGGGTAAATGTCTTAGAAAAACACAAAGAACACAAAAAAGAAGAATATTTATATGAAGAAAAAATGGCAGAGTTAAAAACATTAAACGAAGTCGGTTCGCAAAAGCATTTTATGCGCCAAAGAGAACAAAAAGAAGAGCAAGAAAACGAAGAAAAATATGATGAGTATCAATGAAAATCAGCCTCAGGGCGAACTTAAAGGAAACATCCAAATAAATTCAAACCGGTTTGAAGCTTCAAATACCGCAAAAACAACGGAAGGTTCAACCTTTAAGGACGAATTTAACAAGCTTGCGGATAATACAACCTCTCAAATCGACACATCAATGATAGCCTCCGCCCTCGGATTGTATCAGGCAGCTCCGATAAATACCTATACTCCTTCTTTGGAAGAAGAATTTGATTCATATCTGATTGACACAAAAACAATAGATAATAAAGATGCCATGTTCTTTTTGAATATTTCCTCACAGGGCGAGAATGTAAACATAAAATTAAACAATGATACAAGCATAATTGATGCAAGCAGTTATAAAACAATGGAAGTTTCAAAAACGCTGGGCGATATAATAATGAAATCTGCGGAAAATAACAAATCCGTAAGGCTTGATTTTGATAACAGAGTAACCGTTGTCCTGAAAGTTTCAAAAGAAGGAAAAATTGACGCAAGCTTTTTTCCGCAGGACAAACAGGTTGAACAGTATTTAAGAAATAATATTGATTATCTTAAAGTCAGATTTGACGAACAAAATATAGCATATTCAAACATAAGTTACAGACCTTACAGACAAAACAGAAACAACAGGCAGGGAGATAAAAATGAATGATTCGTTTATTAACGCACTGAACACCCAAAAAGCAAGCATAAGCTGGATGGATGCCATAACGGAAAACCTTGCGAACATCTATACCCCCGGGTACAGAGAAAACAAAACAACGTTTAAAACATTCTTAGACAGCGTCTCGCCCGACGGTTTCTTAAAAAATACCGATCAGGGCAAAGCAGTCCCCGGCACCTCAAACGAAAACGTATTCCTTGAAGGACAAGGGTATTTTGTCGTAAGGAATGAAGAAGGCCGCCTTGCATATACAAGGCTGGGCGAATTTAAGTTTGATGAAAACGGAGTTTATAAAGCCGCAGACGGCTCTGTCGTTCAGGGATATATTATGAATGAAAAAGGCGAAATAATGTCCGGAACAACGTCATTAAGCAGAGAAGATTATGAAAGAACATTGTCTGAAGGCGGTTCCATAAACATCCCCACAACAGAAATCAAGCTCTGGATTGACCCCGATAACGGCAAATTTTTGGGCAAATATGATGAATTTGAAATAAAAGGCGACGGCATTTTATACGGAAAAGCAAACAACGGTCAGGAATCATCACCTTTGTTTAAACTTGCGGTAATGAATTTTCACAATCCGCAGGAATTATTCCAGTATAAAGAAGGCATGTTTGTTGAAACCGAAGGCTCGGGGCGCCCGATTGCAGGCAGGGGCGAAATAAGATCGGGTTTGATTGAATTATCGAATGTCGATTTTAAATCAAACATAACATATTATCAGGAAGCAAAACTCCAGATGGATTTGGCAAAAAACCTGATTTCAAGCTATAAAGACCTTCTTGAAAACGCAATATCTCTTATGAGTTAAAATTTTACTTTTTAAATATATAAGGCATAATGTCAATTGTATAAATAAGGGAATGAGGATAGCGGCATTGAAATTAAAAAACCTGTTTTTAACATCAATAATGGCATTATGCACGATTTTACCCGCAGTTTCGATTGAAGAGCTTCCTTCAATTGAAAATAGCGGCTTGAAAGAAGAAATATATATTGATAATGACACCTATAAAATGTATAAAAAGGTTTCTAAAGACGACAGGATTATTAATGCGATAGAAACGATGAAAGGAACTCTCGGCGATTATTCAAGAAGAGCAATTCTCGGCGACAATTTATCCGGAAAACCCATTGCCGTCGAATTCAGAGATTTAAGCCAAATTAACGAAGCATACAGAGATTTTGACGCTTTGGGGTGGAAATATAAAGACAAACTTTATATTTTCATAAACATAAAACATCAAGACGCTCCAAAAGAAGCTCTTGCCTCCGTTTTATCCCATGAAGCGCTTCATCAGGATGAATTAAACTCAATAAACGAAGAAACCTATTGCTGGACGCTTGAAGCTGCGGTTTGGAACAATTTTACCGAACAAAACCCTTCTCTTGAAGAAATATCCCATCCGCTCGTTATGAGAGAAAATACAATTAAAAGACTTTTTATAAAAGGAAACTATACCGATAAATATATAAGAAAATCGGTTATGTCAAATGCGGGATACCAAACCCTTCCTTCAAGATCCCCGGGGTTTGAAGATGAAAACTTATAAGTTTTTGTAAATATTTGTAAAAAAATTAAAATTTTATGCCGTAATAATTAACCTTTTTTGAATTTTGTGCCGATAAAAAGTTCAAGGAAGGGAAATTATTATGACAGCTTTTGATTCTTTTGAAGTGAAAAAATTAACCGCGCAAAACGGCGTACAAAGTACGGATAACGGCGATAACAAACCCAAAGAAGATATCCCCGTTGAAGTGCAGACTCAAAATATCGTTCTGCCGCAAACAAATGAAGACGATTATATCGAAATGTCGGATGAATTTGAAGAAGAAATTGTATCCGATATTGATGAAAAAATGCCCGATATTGATGAAATTTCATATGCGGAAGATGAAATAAATATTGATGATGAAGAAATAAACAATGAAGAACTTAATGAAACTTCCGACAAAAAAGATGCCGTTGAAGAAGATGAAAATATAAATTTGCCCGAAGATAACGAAGAAAACAACAATGAAGAAACAAACGACGGCACAACTTTAAGCGACTTTAAAAAACTTATGTCAAAAGATGAAAAACTTGATGAACTTATTTCAAATTACGGATATGATAAAGTATTTGAACTTTTTGACAAAGATAATGACGGCAAGATAACAAGTGAAGATATAAAAGAAATTAATTCTACATGTGAAAGTTTATCGGATTTTACATACGGTGAAATAAAAAAATATATTGAAAATAATATTGAAGAAAATGAAGAAGATGAAGAAGATTCGATAAATGAAGAAAATTTTGATGATATTGTAGAAAAATTAAAAAATGTATTTGCTGATGAGGCTCAAAATGAACAAACACAAACACCCGTTCAACAAACCCCCGCATATTCTTCAGGCGGAGGCGGGTACTCGGGGGGCGGAGGCTCATATTCTTCTGGGGGCTCATCGTCTTCTGGGGGCGGAGGCTCAACAACCGGCGTTGACGGCGCGGGGGCAGCGACAGAAAGCCTTGAAGATTCAATAGCAAAACTTGAAGAACAAAAAAGCGTAAAAGAAGGTGAGTTATCGGATTTAAACGGTGAACTAAACGCCGTATACGACGGAACCGATGAAGAAGTAAGCGCCGCACAGGATGAGCTTGATGAAGCAAAAGCAGAATATGAAGACTGTATGGACGATGAAATAGAAAAAAATCCCGAAATCAAGCAGTTGAAAGAAGAACAGGAAGCAAAAGAAAAAGAGATCGAAGATAAAACAAAAGAAATAGATGAAACAGAGCTTAGTATAAGCGAAAAAGAACAGGAAATCACATCAAAAGAAAGTGAAATCTCGGGGCTGGAATCAGACCTTGCCGCCCTTGAATCAAGCTTAAGCGCCCTTGATTCAATTGAAATAACGGATAATAACAAAGATGACGTTGAAGCAAAAAGGAGCGATTTAAACAGCCAAATAAAAGCTAAAAAAGATGAGATTCAAAACGCAAAAGATGAAAAAACCGCTCTTGAAGAAGAAAAATCAGATCTTGAAAATGACCTGGATAAGTTTAAAGATGAAAAAACCGCTCTTGAAGAAGAGCTTGAAGAAATAGAAAACAACATTAAAGATTCGGTAAGCGAAAAAACAAAACAGGCGCTTGAAGCTTATCAGCAGGCAAGAGATAACGTTGAAGATATAAAAGCACAAAGGTCCGAAGCTATAAACAATGACATAAGTACAAAACAAACGGAAATAACCGAAATCGACAACCAAATCGCACAATTGAAAGCGGAACAAATTCAAAAAGAAAATTCGCTTGATCCTATGATGCAATATAACGAAGAAAGAGGGCAAGCGCTTGCCGATGCCGCAAATTCATTATACGGCGGAGTATCTTCAGGCGGCGGCTGGTGCGCAAGAGGCGTTTCACAGGCAATTAACAAAGCCTTCGGCTATTCAACATCGGGTAACGGCTGCGATTACGGAAATACATTATCCGCTCTTGACGATTGGGTTGAAGTAACGGACAGCTACGAAAGCGCTGCCGATTTAGTCAATCTGCCCGCAGGCGCTGTTGTAAGCTGGAGCCCGTATAATACGACAAGCTTAGGCAACACCTACGGACACGTTTATATCTCTGACGGCGAAGGTCATGAAATAAGCGATTTCAAAAGTGATATTACAACGTATTATGCTGACAGAGGCAGCAAATACAGAGTATTTATCCCCGTATAAAAAGGGAAAAGATTATGCAATTTGAAATAGATAAAACAAAATTAATCGAAACTCAATCATTATCCGTAAACGAAAATCCTGAAGAAGAAAAACCGCAAAACGAAGTTTATACGGAAGATAAAAAAACGGTATCCGAAAGCAGCGAAGACGATTATGTGGAATTTTCTCTCGAATTTGAAGATGAAATTACGGATGAAAAAGAAACGGAATCAAAAAATAATATCGACATTGAAAATATAAAATCCGAAGAAAAAGATATTGAAGAAGATACATCCGAAGATACAAACGAAGATGATATAAATTTAACTGCGTTTAAAGAGTTTATGTCAAAAAATGAAAAACTTGATGAACTTATTTCAAATTACGGATATGATAAAGTATTTGAACTTTTTGACAAAGATAATGACGGCAAGATAACAAGTGAAGATATAAAAGAAATTAATT
>DVJH01000001.1 GCA_018710795.1 Candidatus Galligastranaerophilus gallistercoris
GCATTTTCAAAAGTTCTGGGACACAAAGAAAAAAAGGAAGAAAAAACCGTGGGCAGGAATGATCCGTGTCCGTGCGGAAGCGGGAAAAAATATAAAAAATGTTGCTTAAATAAGGGGATTTAAAAATGAAAAAGAAAATATTGCCTTTATTATTTTTGGTTTTGATTGTAACTCTTATAAACACGGGGCTCTTAATGTTTATGATTTTGGGCGAAGCCGTAAATGCATACTTAAACAGACCTGTGGTAATTTCAAGAGATTATGACAAAGGGCAGTCTATGGAAAAAGCAATCAAAAAAAATAAACCCGTTATTGCTCTTTTTTATACGGATTGGTGCGGTTATTGCCAGAAGTTTGTTCCGGTGTTTAAAAAACTTTCAAACGATAAGGATATAAAGAAAAATTTTGCAATTGCATATATTAACGCCGAAGATCCTTCAAATTTTGTTTATACCGCACAATACGATATAAAAGGATATCCGACGCTTTATCTTATAGACAATATAAAAAATAAAAAAGAACAGGTAGAACCCGTTGAACTTTTCGGGTTTAATGCAAAAGAAAATTTAAAAATAAAATTTTTGGAATTTTTAAGATAAAATAACCTCCCTTTTTAAAGGGAGGTTATCAATTAAACCCTTAAGCTTTTTATACGGTTAACCGTTTCTTCACACAAAGAAACAAGAGCATTTTGATATTGTTCACATTTTTCTTTTGTTTTTGCTTCAAATCTTAAAGTAAAAACGGGTTCGGTGTTTGATTGTCTTATAAGTGCAAATCCGTCGTCAAAAACTATTCTTAACCCGTCAAGAGTTATAATGTCTTTTATTTTTTCGCCGAACATTTCATCATTTATTTTTTCTTTAATTTCTTCCAAAACTTCTTTTTTAAATTCATTCGGGCATTTTGACCTTATTTCGCTTGAGATGTAAACGGAATCAAAAGGCTTTAAAAGATTTTTTAATTTAAAATCGGGGTCTTTTGCTTTGTTTTTTGCAAAAATTTCAATCAGTCTGCATCCTGCGTAAATTGCATCATCAAAGCCGAAATATCTGTCTTTAAAGAAAATATGCCCGCTCATCTCGCCCGCAAGCAATGCGCCCGTTTCTCTCATTTTGGCTTTTATGTATCCGTGCCCCGTTTTGCACATTACGGCTTTTCCGCCCATTTTATCTATTTCATCGTATAAAACCTGAGAACATTTAACTTCGCTTACTATAACCGGTATTTCATTATGAACCTTAAGGTCATTTATTAAATCCTGTGCATAGATATATAAAAGTTTGTCTCCGGTTATCATTGTTCCTTCGTTATCTACAACGCCTATTCTGTCCGAATCGCCGTCAAAGGCAATTCCGAAATCCGCATTATTTTGAATAACGGTTTTCTTTAAATCATCAAGCGTTTTTTCATCACTCGGGTTGGGGTGATGATTGGGAAAATTGCCGTCGGGTTCCGTATATAATTCAATAACTTCCGCTCCGAGTTTTTTATACAATTTAGGCGCAATAATCCCTGCGGTTGCATTGGCGCAGTCGGTTACGATTTTAATGTTTTCCACTCTTGAAGAATTTGATAATTTTTCTTCATATATTGAAATTAAATCGGGTTTTTTTACCCAGCCTTTTTTAAAATAGCTGTATTTCCCCTGAACGCTCAAATTATAAACGTCCATTGTTTTTTCTTTTAATTCTTTAATGTCTTCTTCTTCCAGAGATTGTTTGTTAAATGTCATTTTAAGACCGTTATACTCGCTCGGGTTATGTGAAGCGGTAATAATTAACGATCCGGTTACTTTTGAGCCTTCAAGCAAATCTTCGTCAAACATTGCATATTCGCCGAAATATCCGATTGGGGTGGGCGCCGTATCAATATCGAAAACATTTGCTCCTGCGGTTGTAAGCCCTTCTATCAAAGCATTTTTTAATTCGCCCGAATGTAATCTTGCATCCATGCAGACGATAAAACACATCTGATCTGGCTTTCTTGCAATGCCCGCTTTAATCAATCTTGAACTTACCCATTTAACGTATCCTCTTGCCGTGTGAAAAAACAATTCGGAGTTGACTTCCGAAGGAAATAAACCTCTTATATCGTTTTTGCCGAAGGCTGAATAATTAAGGCCGTCTTTCATGGGCTAAAATCCTCTTTAAATGCTCATATATCTATTATATTACAAATTATATAAGAAGTAGTGTTTTTTAAAAAATAATGTATAATTAATAATTATGAATATTCAACTTACCGAAGAACAGCTTACGAATTTAATAAAAATTTCAGGCATCGACGTAGATATAGATGAGGTTACAACGGATACGATTTCAAAAGCGTTAATTGAAATCGAAAGAAAATTAAATTTTTTCAGCTATCCGGTCAGCTTTTTTACGGCAGAAAACCTTCATGTTTTAATTGCCGATGATATGGAATTATCCATTTATCAATTGACCTCAATGCTGAAAAAAATCGGTACGGATGTCTGTGTTGCAAGAACCAAAGAAGAAGCAATATCGGAATTAAAGAAAAAACATTTTGACTATGCAATTTTGGATTTATTTCTCCCCGATGCCAAAGACGGGTTTGACCTTATAAAAGAGGCAAATAAAATTAAAGCCGAAGAAAACAAAGAATTTAAAATTCTCGTTGTATCGGGTACCGATGATTCAAATCTTATTCAGCAATGTTACAA
>DVJH01000047.1 GCA_018710795.1 Candidatus Galligastranaerophilus gallistercoris
AATATAAAGACGGAAAATATGTAAGAAATTACGACAAAAAAGATTCTATAGGAAAAGTTTCTTCGTTTTACGGTAATTTCAGCGTTTTATTGAAAGCCTACACATATATTTTAATGCTCGGAAAATCCTTAAGGGAAGTATCCGAAGATGCCGTATTAAATGCAAATTATATTAAAGCCAAATTAAAAAAATATTATAAAGTAGCTTATGAAACAAAAAGCCTCCATGAATTTGTTTTAACAACGGAAAATCTCCATAGTACGGGCGTTAACACTCTAAAAATCGCAAAAAGATTAATGGATTATAATATTCATCCTCCTACCGTTTATTTCCCTCTGATTGTTCATGAGGCGATGATGATAGAACCTACGGAAACCGAATCAAAAGAAGTTTTGGATAATTTCATTGATGTTATGATTAAAATAATGGATGAAATTAATCTTGAACCTTTGAATTTTGATAATTATCCTTCAAAAACTCCGGTTAAAAAGGTTGATGAGGTTTTGGCCGCAAGACAATTAAATTTAAGATATAAAAAAGATGAATAATTTAAAGTTAGATGATTTTGATTATTATCTTCCCGATAGCTTAATCGCAAAATATCCTCTTGAAAAAAGAGATAATTCAAAAATGCTTGTTTTGGATAAAATTACGGGCGAAATCGAGCATAAACATTTTTTTGATATCGTTGATTATTTAAATAAAGACGATATTTTAATTTTAAATAATACAAAAGTCATTCCGGCAAGATTATTGGGAAAAAAAGAAACAGGCGCCAAGATTGAAATTTTTCTGACAAGGCCTTTTGAAAATAATATCTGGAGCGCGCTTATAAGAAATTCTAAAAGATTAAAAGAAAATGATATTGTAATAATTTCTGATGAATTAAAAGTTTTAATTAAAGAAAAAAAAGAATCAAAAGACGGCAATATTCCCGAACACATTGTTAAACTTATATATGAAGGAAACAATATAAATGAAATTTTAGATAAAACCGGAAAAATTCCCCTGCCTCCTTATCTTCAAAGAGAAGCCGAAGAAAAAGATAAAGAAACATACCAGACGGTTTATGCAAAAGTCGAAGGTTCGGTTGCTGCACCCACGGCAGGATTGCATTTTACAAAAGAAATACTGGATAAAATAAAAAATAAGGGAATAAAAATCGGATTTATTAATTTAAATGTGGGCTTAGGTACTTTTTTGCCCGTTAAAACAGATGATATAAAAAACCACAAAATGCATACGGAATCTTATACAATTCCCATCGAAACATCCGAATTAATCAATAATAAAAAAGGAAAAATAATTGCAATAGGAACAACAACAATAAGATGTTTAGAATCCTGTTATAAAAAATATAATAAAATAATCCCGATAACGGACGAAACGGATATTTTTATATATCCGCCTTTTAAATTTGAAGTTGCAGATTCTCTTTTAACAAATTTTCATCTCCCTAAATCAACTCTTATTATGCTTGTATCCGCTTTTTCAACAAGAGATATTATAATTAACGCATATAATGAAGCCGTAAAAAATAATTACAGATTCTTCAGCTACGGCGATTGCATGTTTATAAAATAGTTTTTTTGTTATGATTTTTATATGAAAAAAGCGAGTTTATGGGAGATTTATAAAATATATTTTATAATCGGGCTTCAGCTTTTAGGCGGCGGTTATGTCATAATGCCGCTTTTAAAAAAATATTTAATCGAAGAAAGAAATTGGCTTAAAGAAGAAGATTTAATTGATTATCTTGCGCTCTCTCAATGTTTGCCGGGGTTAATCGCGCTTAATATATCGGTTTTTTCAGGGTATGCTTTAAGGAAAATTAAGGGTGCGATTATGGCGGTAGTCGGGCTTGTTACGACTCCTTTTATCATAATTTTGCTTGTTGCAAGTTTTATTTTTAATGTATCCGATAATAAATACGTTCAAGATGCGTTTTTTGGCATAAGGCTTTCTATTATTGTTTTAATTTTTTCAATGGTGGCGGATATTTTTAAAGCTTCCGTTAATTCAAAATTCAGCTTATTCATCTTTTTATTGATTTTTATTTTGGGGCTTTTTTCAATTTTATCTCCCACAATGCTTGTGATTTTATCCGTATTGATTGCAATTATTTATTACAAAATAAAGGAAGAAAAAAATGCTTAAAACATATCTTCTTTTATTTTATGAATTTTTAAAAACGGGACTTTTTTCTGTCGGCGGCGGATATGCTACATTGCCTTTTTTATTTCATATGACAGAAAATTATGACTGGTTTACAAAAGAAGAATTAACAAATATGATTGCCATATCCAATATAACCCCGGGGCCTGTCGGGATTAATATGGCAACATATACCGGTTTTACCACGGCAGGAATATTCGGAAGTTTTTTATCAACATTTGCGGTTGTAGCGGGTCCTTTTATTCTTGCACTTATCGTTATTTATTTTTTAAATAAATTCAGAGAAGCAAAAATTATTAAAGCGATTTTTAAAAGTTTAAGACCCACATCTTGTGCATTATTATCTTTTGTTGCAATACAATTAATTATTCAGGATGTTTTCAACGATGCAAAATGGAGCGAACTTTTATTAAATTTTAATTTAAGAGCATTTTTACTTTTAATTGTTCTTTTTATTTTATATAAATATCTAAAATCGAACCCGAGCCTGATAATTTTAGCGGGTGCTCTATTAGGCTTTATTTTTAATTTGTTCTAAGATAATATCCGCTATACATCTTTTTGAATTAATTAAATCAATAAGCCAGTCAAGATATTTTTGTTCGTTATTGTTTAATTTGCTCTGCGCCAGATAGAGAATTTTTTTCACTATATCATAAGCGTATAAATTTAATTCTTTTACTTTATAATTTACTCCGAATTTTGCCGATAAAAATCCGTATTTATTAAGAACTTCAGAATTCAGGGGTGCTAAAAAGTCTAAAATATTATCAAGCGCATCGTCATTATATAAAATGCCTTTATAAATTGCCCCTATACCGACTGCTATATCAAGGTTCTGGCTGTCATGGTTTCTGATTTCGATACAGTTTTTTAACCTTACATCGGGAAAACATAAGCTCTGATGAATAAGATAATCATCCAATTCGGCGCTAAAACCCTTGTAGCCTTTTATCATAAATTCTCTGAACGTAATTTTTCCTTCTGTTTCAATATATTTATTATCCCTTACGATAAAAATCATCGGAACATCAAGAATATAATTTGCATACTGTTCATAAATGCTTCCCTGATTGTTATCGATTATATTTTTATAAAATAAATTACATCTGTCAGGACCCGTATATTTCCAGGCTAAGGCTCTGATACTTTTATAGTTTGTAAGTTTTCCTCCTCTAAACGGGCTGTTTGCAAAAAAACCCGTTAAAAAAGGGCTCATTAAAATTGCAGCTTTTATTTTTCTTCTTGCATCAATTGAATTTTTATAATCAACATTAACCTGAACACCTGCAGTTTCTCTCATCATAACGGGAGCGAATTTCCCTTTTTTAATAAGATAATCCGCCATAATTTTATATCTTCTTTTATTTAAAATGTTTAAATTTTGATAGCAGTTTTTGGGATTATTTCCGATTGCAAAAAATTTGGTATTATAAATTTCCCCTAATTTATCAAGCTGTCTTACATAATTATTTAAAACAAGATAAATTTTATCTAAATTATCATTGGGCGCAAGGCTGATTTCAAACTGCCCTCCCGGTTCCAGCGAAATTGAAGAATTGCCTAATTTTGCGCCTATTATTGTATTGTTATCATAAATTAAATCCCATCCGTTGATGTTTGCAAAACCTTTTATAATTTCAAAAAGATTGTTAAAATCCGCCTGATGAAAACTGTTTTTATCCAGTGAAATTCTTTCATATTCAAGCCCGATTTTAAAATTATCCTGCTTTTGGTTTTTAATGTAATAACCGATGATGTCTTCAAATTTTAAAGATTGTTTTTGTTTTAATAACAGGTTTTGCATAAATTTATCTTACCATAATAAAAGCTTTTTATATTACTCTTAAAGGCGATATCTTAAAAAATAAGCCCCTCATATTATGAGGGGCTTATTCAATTTATTTTTTATACCGAAACAAATTCGCTTAAAGAAGTCGTATAAATTTCTTCAACCGCTTCTTTTGTGGCTTCGGTCGGAGCTATTGCAAGAAGCCCCGCTAATGAAGGCGTTTCAAAAGCAAGATTTGTCAATTTTGAAACATCTTCTCTGCTAAATCCCATATCGGTTAATTTTTCATTCACACCGACTGATTTTAACCAGCTCTGTACACCTGAAGCCGCTTTAGCCGCTTCGTTTTTATCACCCGTTAAACCGTCAACGAGCGGTGATAAAATATCGGCTAAAATATGAGCTTTAGCGGGGTATATATTTTTAATTACCGAAGGCAGCAAAATAGCCAGCCCAAGCCCGTGTGAAAGGTCGTGTTTCACTGCGCTTAAAGGATGTTCAAGCGCATGGGTGTAATGTAATAAACCGTTATCAAAGCAAATGCCGCCCAATAATGAAGCGTATAAAAGATAATATCTTGCTTCAAGGTTTTCGGGGTCATTTATTGCAACGGGAAGATATTTTGCAACAAGTTTAATTGTTTCTCTTGCAAGAGTAACCGCATAAGGAGAGGCCACTTTTGAAGTTGCGGCTTCTATAACGTGATTTATTGCATCGATTGAAACATATTTTGTTTGATTTACCGATAATTTAACGGTCAATTGAGGATCATCGATTGAATATTTGGGATAAATGCAATCGTATGCAATTGCGGGTTTATAATCTTTTTTTACAACCGTTGCAACAGCAAATCTGTTTGCTTCGGTTCCGGTGCCGTGGGTTAAATTTATTGCAACAATGGGAACGGCGCCTTTGGGCGTAAATTTATATTCATATAATTCATCCGCCGTATTATTCGGATTTTGAAGCAGGATTGCTACCGATTTACCCGTATCTATGGCAGAACCGCCGCCGATTGCAATAACGGCCTGTGCGCCAAAGTCTTTTGCAATTTGTGTTGCTTCGTCAATTTGATCCGTTGTGGGGTTAGGGGAGCATTTTGCATAGTTAATATATTCGACATTATGTTTTTTTAATGCACTTTCAACATAATCCCACGCGCCCGTTACTTTATAAGAGCCTCTGCCTGAAACCACAACGACTTTTTTAATTCCTTCGTTTTTTAATTTTTCCGTGATTTCGTCAATTTTTTCAATCGCACCTACGCCGAAATAAACGTTTGATTTTGTTAAAATCTCTTTAACTTCATTGATGTTAACGTCTTTTTCCCACATAACATTTTCTCCTTTCTGAGTTTTTCTATCCTTTATGATTCAATGTTGCTTGTCATTGTCCAAATTCCGCAAGGGCAAACCCCTGCGCATATTCCGCAGCCTATACATTTTGTTTCATCCGATATATAGGCAAATTCATCGTTTAATTCAACTCTTTCAATTGCGCCTTTAGGGCATGAATTCATGCACATTTTACAATCTCTGCAAACGGCGCAGCTTAAACATCTGTTTGTTTCATCCAGTGTATCGGATGCATAAATTTCAGACCCTTTCATTGTAGGATAATAGTTGCATTTTAATTCTTCAGGTTTTATTTTTTCTTTTGTTTTAAAGAGTTTTAATTCTCTTTTATTAAACATATTATCAAGGTTAATTGCGGTTTCTCTTCCTTTTCCTATTGCGTCGCAAAATAATCCCTGACGGGTGCAATCACCTATAAAGAAGACTTTTTTATTTTTTTCCGATTGGTTAAATTCGTTAATTAAAGGCCATTTTCTTTCGTTTAAATATTTTTCGTCGAGAAAATCAAAAACGGGTCTGTCGCCAATTGAGATTATGACGCTGTCCGCTTTTAAAATTCTTCCGTCTTTTAGGTGAACCCCTTCTTCGGTTATTTTTTCGGTAAAGCAGGGGTATAAAATTTTTGCGCCCAGAGATTTTGCATGGTCAATTTCTTTATCGAATGCCGAAGGTTTTTGAATATCAATGGCGGTAACGTTTTTTGTCCCCATTTTATAAGCGCCGATAACAACATCCATTGCAGCGTTTCCCGCGCCTATAATAACGACATTTTTTCCTATTTTAAATTTTTCGCCCTTATTTATAAGTTTTAGAAAATCCAGTCCTTTAATTATTCTTTCATTTCCTTCAATCGGGAGCATTGCGGGGTT
Source organism: Candidatus Galligastranaerophilus gallistercoris (assembly GCA_018710795.1). Classification (GTDB taxonomy): domain Bacteria; phylum Cyanobacteriota; class Vampirovibrionia; order Gastranaerophilales; family Gastranaerophilaceae; genus Galligastranaerophilus_A; species Galligastranaerophilus_A gallistercoris. The sequence goes on from DVJH01000047.1 coordinate 6,192, forward strand.
ATGCGCCCCTATTGCAACAACAACGGCGTCATATTCTTTTTTAAATCTTTCAAATTCATCTTTATCAATTTTATAGTTTGTATTAATTTTAATTCCCGCATTTTTAATTATTTCTAATTCTGCGGCAAGAGTTTCTTGGTTTAATCTGTCGGATGGGATAACCTGTCTTAATTTGCCTCCTATATCGGAATCTTTTTCAAAAATTTCCGTTTCATAACCGAGCCTTGATAAACTCCATGCGCATGAAAGCCCTGCGGCACCTGCGCCTATTATTGCAATTTTTTGTTTTTTATCGGGTTCAAAAACCTTTATATCAACATGTTTGAATGATTCAATTCCCAAATTTTGAATTTTAATATGTTCATCAACAAAACTTCTTGTGCAATTTTGCATACAAAGATTGGGGCAAACCTGTCCGCAGACGCTTGCGGGGAAAGGAGAATATTCATAAATTAAATTAAGAGCCCTGTCGGTTTCCCCGTTTCTTAAAAGTTCAATTCTTTTTTGAGTCGGGATTGAAACGGGACAATCAAATTCACAAGGCGGAGTTTTAAGATTGTTTTCCCAATTGGGAACCCTTAAGCGGTTATCGCCCGTATTTATAACATCGGTTACTTCAAATTCTTCACCGAAAAATTCGGAGAATATCCCGCCTTTTACCCATTTTTGCTCTCTGAATTCTTTAATTGTATACGGAACTTTTTTGACTTTTTTATCGTATGGTTTTGCCAAAATCTTTTTCCATTGCGAAAATTCGGTTAATTCTTCATATATTTCGCTTTTATCGATTTCGTTTAAAAATCTTATAAGTCCCGATTTTAAGAAATTTTTGTCGTTATCATCAAGTTCGTATATATCAACATCATTGGTTAAACCTTTAACGTTTCCTCTGACATAAACGACACCCCCTACCATACCGCAGCATGAACGGTTTGATAAAACGGATTCCATATTTTCGCATCCGTAGCCGCATACAACCGCTCTTCCGCCGCCCATAAATTCAAACGAAAAAGAGCCCGTGTTTTTTAATACCCAAAATTCGGGTTCTTCAAATTTGGGGTCATGTTTCATTAAAGCGCCCGAGCGGGTGCCGACTCTTCCTCCCACATAAATTTTTCCCGATGCCTGACAATGAGCTGCCGTATCTCCCGCATCCCCGAGAACCGTAATTTCGGCTCCGGAATTAAGCCAGCCTATATCAGCAGGGGCTGAACCCTTAACGATAATTTTTGTGCCCGCCATACCCATAGAGCCGACACGCTGTCCGGGGTTTGTTATGTGGAATATAAGGGGTTTCCCGTCTTTTGACCAGAGGGGTCCTCCTATATCATGCTGCCCTGAGGCGAGAATTTTAAATTCGTTAAAACCCATCTCGATTTTTTCATAAATTAAATCAAGAAGTTCTTTTGTGGATAATCTTTTTCCGTCTTGCAGACTGTCTATTATGGTTGTGTTCATATTTTACCTTTTAACAAACGTATTGAATGTCAAGTCTTTTTGCGACATTTTTATCAACGGTAACAAGAGCGTCCGATCGACCGACGGGCAGCGTTGAATTTCCAATCGGCGCCATTAATTTTTTAAGTTCAACATCAACCGAAAGGAAATAATTGACTATATTTTGTGCAACTTTATCTATATCAAGCCTTTTCATCAAAATGGGATTTTGAGTCGTAAGTCCTGCGGGACAAAGACCGGTATTACAAGCATTGCATCTGCCGAAATCATCACCCAGACATCCTGCGATTTGAAGGATTAAACGCCCGGTAAATACTCCGTTTGCGCCTAAACAAATCATCTTAAACGCATCAGATGCAAGAGTGCCCTTCATTCCAAGGCCCCCTGCCGCCCAGAGAGGAATTTGCCCCTGTTTTCCTTGATGAACCGCAGCCAGATAACAATCTCTTAATCTTGATACAATCGGATGTCCCGTATGATCCAATGAAATTTCATGAGCCGCACCCGTTCCGCCTGCGATACCGTCAACAAAAAATCCGCCCACGATATCATAGGGGTCTCTTAATAAATTGTTATAAACCGAAACGCTTGTAACGGAAGCCGCTACTTTAATCGCAACGGGAACCCTGAATTTAAAAGCGGCATTCATTGATAAAAACATCTTTTGAACGCTCTCTTCAATAGAATATAACCCTTGATGATTGGGGGGCGATAAGAGGTCTGATTTTGGAACTCCTCTTATTTCCTGTATATGAGGCGCCACTTTTTTTGCAAGCAACAAACCGCCGTCTCCGGGTTTTGCGCCTTGTCCGATTTTAATTAAAATACCCGCAGGGTCTTCAATCATATAAGGCATTGAATTTATGATTCTGTTCCACCCGAAATGCCCTGATGCAATCTGGAGTATCATATATTTTAAATATTTTGATCTTAAAAGTTTTTCAGGCACCCCGCCTTCGCCCGAACACATTCTTATCGGAAGATGATGAACTTCGTTCAGGTAAGCAACGGCAATTGAAATTGCTTCCCATAATCTGGGGGATAATGCCCCGATTGACATATCACCTATAATGATAGGATAAATCCATCTTGTTGTCGGAATTTTTTTATCCATAACAAGGTTTCCGGAACCATCCACGCTGAAAGGCAGATTTTCGGGCGGCATAACTCTTCCGAAGGGCGCCAAAAGTTCAAATGTATGCCTCAGAGCGTCAAGCGAAGGGTCCGTCATTTGGGAAATTCTTCCCACCTTAATTTTATCCAAAGTTCTTCCTTCCGTATGAAGGTTTGTTCTTCCGCCTCTTTTGGGGGATTCTGCGTTAAGCGCTCTATACTTAACGTTCATTCTGTTTCTTTCGTTATATACGGGTTTAATTGCGCCGTTTGCGCAAACTTTGGCGCACATTCCGCAGCCGACGCAGTTTTTATTTTTTGTTACAACCTGTTTAATAACGGGGATTGCTTTTTGTTCGGTTTCAGGGCTTGGCAGCAATCCTTTGGATTCAATTTTTCTTAATTTTCTTACGTCTGCTTTTATGGCGTTAAACGTGCAAACGGCAGCGCATTTTCCGCATAATGCACATTTTGATTCATCATATTCGATTTGCCAGACCAAATCTTCTTTATCAATTCCCGTTATTTCTACTGCTGCCATCTTTGCACCTTCAGATTGTTATCTACCGTTACCATTTCTCTTTCATTCGGGTAAATGTCGGTTTCATTGTTTCTTTTTGGTAAAACTTCATTAATGCCCGTTACTTCGCTTGTGATTACAACCGTTTTATCATCCTGCCCGATTACAACGGGGCGAAGCTTTTTGGAATCACAGGTTACAAACATTGTTCCGTCCGGCATAACGCCTATTATCGTATTGGGACCGTTAATTTCAAGATGCGCGAGAGAAGCTTTTATTCTGAGCAAAATCTCGCTGTCGCTCCTTTTTATCATTTCATCGTATTCAAGAGGTGTTATAACGTGTTTATAATATTTTAAGGGCCATTTTAAAATTTTATTTACGTAATGAAGCGTATATAAAAAGCACTGCGAATCCGATTCAAAACCTATGTATCCTTTATGAAGGCTTTTTTGGAAATTTTTATTTTTTTCATAAAACGTATTTTCGCCGTTTGCCAAAACCGTATATCCCTGAAGGAAAAACGGGTGTGCGGCATATCTTACGATATCATAGTTTGTGTTTTGGCGGCATTGAACCGTAATTATTTTTGATACAAATTCATTATTGGGCTGATGAAGATTAAAATAAGTTCCTATATCTTTCGGGTTTCCGATTTCTTTTAACATTAAGGTATCGGGCCAGAATGAATAAATATATCCTTCATCGTTTTCTTCAAGTGCGTATCTTAATTTTAATCTGGTATCAAGCAATAATTCTTCTTTGTCTTCTTTTGTCGCATATTTATATAACTTCGGATAATTAAAAACGCAAAAAACATAATTGGGCATGGGGCAAATCTGGAGCCCTTTTAAATTTTTATCAATATCGGGCGTCCATTGGAAAAGCCTTGTAAAACCGATTGAATGCAGAATATCTTCCGCTATTCTGACGCCTTTGTCCGTGCATGCCATTGATAATAAGGGTAAATCTTTATATCCTTCAAAAATTCCTCCTAAATCCTGCATGACAAAAGCAAAGCCCGAATTATCATGGCCTTTTTGTTGTGAACGCATTAATTCCAGAGTTTTTGACGGATGAAAGTATTCGCTTGATTTAATTGCACCGATTCGGCACATTAATTATGTTTTCCTATACTTATATTGTTAACTGCAATGACGTAATTTTAATGTACATTTTACAAACGTAGTTGTCAAGAAAAATAAACTCCGGAGTCTATATTTTGAATATGGTAAAATACATTATAAAAAATTTACAATAAGATGTAAAAATTATATGTTGGATAGGACCGAAACGAAAGGAAAAAACCATGATACATTTGTCGGAAAGACAAAAACAAACGTTGGAACTGTTATCATACGGGCTTACCAACAAAGCAATGGCAAAGAAATTATTTATTAGTGAGCCTACCGTGAAAAAACACATAAAAGATATTTTGGAAAAGCTGAATGCGGTAAACAGAACGGAAGGAGTTGCCAAAGCTTTAAGAATGCATATTTTAGAGTAATTTAAAAAAAGTAATGTAATTTACCAAGCAGAATTTATATTTTTTGTGTTAGAATATTTAATGCCACGCTCCACGGGGTGTTGCGTACTCTCGACCTGAAGCCAATGCAGGGTGCAGAGCCTGTTATGAGGGGCAGCAGGGTATGATTTGAACTTTGAATATTGTTGATAGTTTTTTATTCAGACGGCGATTATGCCTCGAACCGTGTCAGGATGGAAACATAGCAGCACTAAGAAGATTGTTAACGGGTGTTTGGTAAGAAAAAGGAGATATTTTAAAGGGAAAGTTATGTCTTATTGCAACGATAGACAGGGCGTGGCTTTTAATTTTCATCGTTAAAATCGTTTTCAATTAAATTGATCAAAGCGTCAATTTCCTTTATTGTGCCTTTTAAAATTTCGGTTTGAAGATTTGTATATAAGATATAAGGGTCATTTAATCTGTTTTCAATATCGGCTTTTAAAATTTGAAGTCTGTTTTTTGCGGTAAAATTAAATTTTTCTTTTTGTTCTTCATCAAGAATATCGGATATACTTATGCAAACTTTTATATTGTTTAAAAGGTGTGCGGGATTTTTAAAATCAAAAACGGAGATTGTTTCTTTTAAATATTTAACTCCGGCGTGGGTTATTTTATATATTTTAGACAGTTTTCCCCCGTCTGACATAACGGAATTAAATTCAACACATCCGAGGCTTTCCAATCTTTTTAAAGCAGGGTTAATTGCGCCTAATGACGGGCAGGAAAATATAAAAAACATTTCTTCAATCAGTTTTTGAATTTTATATATCGTGCAGTCATATTTGTTTAAAATATATAAAATAAGCAGTTCAAGCATAAAAACCCTGTCTGTTTTCATTTAATTTAATTTTATTCTATAATTATTTTACTTATTTATGCAAGGAATTTTTATGTTACAGACACTACCGGAAGATGAAATAAAAGAACTTGTAAAAACAAGCAACTTAACACATATAGCTTTTATTATGGACGGCAACAGACGCTGGGCAAAAGAACGCAATCTCCCATCCATGATGGGGCACAAAAAAGGCGTTGAAGCACTGAAAAAAGTTGTTAAAGCGGCGCATAAATTCGGCATTAAATATTTAACCATGTACGCTTTTTCAACCGAAAACTGGAACAGAAAAAAAGAAGAAGTTGATTTTTTGATGAATCTTTTGGCAAATACGATTAAAAACGAATTGAACGAATTGTTTGATAACGGTGTTAAATTAAGTTTTATAGGAAACCTATCCGCATTAAACAAAAATCTTCAAAATATTTTATATGATGCCGTTGAAAAAACAAAAAACAATAAAGGCGTTAATTTGCAAATTGCAATTAATTACGGCGCAAGAGACGAGATTGTCCATGCAGTAAATAATATTATTAAATCTGGCGTCAGGGAGATAAACGCAGAGACGTTTGAACAATTTTTATATACAAAAAATCTTCCTTCCCCCGACCTTTTAATAAGAACCGGGGGCGAGATGAGGGTCAGCAATTATCTTTTATGGCAGATAGCATACAGTGAATTTTATATTACCAAAAAATACTGGCCCGAATTTGATGAAGAAGCTTTGATTGATTCAATAAAAGAATTTTCCGAAAGACAGAGAAGATATGGCCGCTAAATTAAAAATCGTTTTGGGAACCTCAAATTCTCATAAAGTTCATGAGATAAATGAAATTGCAAGAGAATATAATGTTGAATTTATTCTCCCCGATTGCGGCGGTTTTAACCCCGATGAAAACGGCTCAACCTTTGAAGAAAATGCGGAAATCAAAGCAAAAGAAGCAAGCAGGGTTTCAAAAACGGGCGAATATTTTATGGCGGATGATTCGGGGCTTTGTGTTGATTATTTAAACGGCGGTCCGGGGATTCATTCGGCAAGATATGATACAACACCCGAGAAAAGAATTGAAAAACTTTTAGATGCGCTTAAAGACGATAAAAAAAGAACGGCGCATTTTGTCTGCGCACTTTGTCTTTGCGATAAAGAGGGAAAAGTTCTCCATAAAGAAAAAGGAACCGTTGAAGGAAAAATTTCTTATTCAAAAAAAGGTTTAAACGGTTTCGGGTATGACCCGGTTTTTCTTGTTGAAGATAAAAATAAAACAATGGCAGAGCTAACAGAAGAAGAAAAAAATACTCTATCTCATAGAGGACGGGCGCTAAAGTGTATGTTAGAATGGGTTAAAGTTAATTTTAAAATATAAAGGGACTTTTTTATGGAAGACAAATTCGATAATGAAGAACATAATGAAGAAAAAGGGCACATGCGCTGGTATGATAAAGACCCGGTTTTAAAAGAAGCACTCGAGCTTTTAAGATTGTCTGCACCCGATGAGAGAAAAGAAGCGCAGGATTATATTTTAAAATTACAGGAAGAAGTTGCGGCTGACGTTATTGAAAGAATTTATGAAATGGTTACCCAGTATGCGGGAAAAGGCAACCGCTGGTATGATAACGACCCCGTTA
>DVJH01000048.1 GCA_018710795.1 Candidatus Galligastranaerophilus gallistercoris
TGTTGAACTAAACGAATTTAATATCCCGCTTGCAAAAAAGATTTTATCAAGTGAAATTTTATGCAATAATCCCGAATTTATGAAGTATGCGGGTTTAACTTTACAATATCTGGATACGGAAGAAAAATGTGAAGCAAAAATAATGTTTCTGGATAAAATATTATCCGATAAAAGGTATACAGATAACTCCGAATTAACGTATTGTATACATAAAATGCTTTCAGGAATAAAAACAACCGAGCAGTATAAATTAAATATGATGTTTCTTGACAAAATATTGTCGCATATAAAACAGGACGAAAACGGTATTTTTGCGGATGATACAGGGGATAACCTTGTTTTAAATCCGTTTTTTCAGCGTCAAATTGTTTTTTCAATAAACCAAGTAAGCAATTTTGAGCAATACAGGCTTGCAGAACGTATTTTATCCGATGAAAATGCATTTAACACAAATATTATGACAAATTTTTCACACATTGTCTTAAATAAGCAAGATGAAGGTGTAAGATTTAATTTTCTTGATAAAATCTTATCCGATGAAAAATTATGCGGCAATAAAGAATTTATGGAAAATTTTTCGGGCGGTATTATAGCTGCGGTAAGCAATCAATACCAGCTTCAGCCGGCAGATAAAATCTTATCCGATGAAAGTTTAATAAATAACCATGATTTTATGAAATATGCGGGTGATATTTTGCGCAATACAGAAACAAAAGAACAAGCCGAAGTTGCAAACCGCATTTTATCCGATGAAAGATTAACAAACAACCCCGAATTTATGGACGCAGCAGGCAGAATAGTTTCAATGGCAGGTTCAGAAGAAGAAGCGAAGCGCATTATTAACTTTCTTGATAACTATGAAAAAATGGAAATTCTTCCAAAGCAAATGCTTACGCTTTTAGATAAAAATAATAAGGTATCTTTAAGCGAATTAAAAGCGTTAAATAAAACAATAGGATATAAGGAAGCTTCAAAATTATCTTCCCTTGATACCGCAATTGCCGCAAAATTTATTGATGTATACGGAAAAACAAACATCAACGAAATTCCCATTTATCAAAAAAGAGATTTCTTAAGAAATCTTGTTTCATAAAACACTAACCTTTTTAATAAAAGCGAAACGATTAAAAAAATGTTTCCCCTTATCCCCGATAATAAAGAAGAATACTGTTCAATACTTCCTTCTATCGTAAGATCATTAGGTATCGAAACAAATGTATTAAACGATGATGAAGTAAATAAATTTAATAAAGAATTAACCTCACTTTCAGACAGCCTTGCAAAATTATCGGATGAAGAATTTAATAACCTTAATATAGTTCAGGAATATTCAAGGGATGAATTTATTCAAGATATTTTATCTAACGTAAAAGGGCTTTCAAGAAACGAAAGACAAAAACTATACGATTACTTCGGTTTTGAACTTCACCATAACAGAAGAACAAAAACGGGCTTTGCAATTTCAGGATACCCCGTTAACTTAAATAACGGTAAAAAACTTGCACAAATAACAGACCCCATTACAAAAGAAACAGTCGAAAAAGTAAGACCTTATGTAATAAGGTTTTCTGAAGAAAACAAAATAAAATGCTCTAACTCTGACATTGAAGCAAGCTTAAATGAAATTGCAAAATATCTTCCCGAAATCCACGGGTTAATAGGAAAAGTTCAGGCGGGAAACGAAGGTCTTGAAACAAAAGGCTCTCATAATTATGATATCTTTTCTCATTCCCTTAAAGTTATGCAGAAAATTTCACGGGATGAAAGATTTAATCAATTAAACGATTCCGATAAAAAGTTAATGCTTTTAGCTTCCTTAATGCATGATATAACAAAAATAGAAGGTCATACCGATAAAACCCATGCAAACGAGGGCGCATTCGATACATATTTTATTGCAAAGAAATTCAATCTCAGTCGTGATGAAGAAATTAAACTCTATACTTTAATTAAAAACCACGAGTGGCTCGGATACGTAAACAGCGCCGATAATAAAAAAGAGCTTGAAAAAAGGCTTAAATCAACCGCATATGATTTAAGACATGATAACATTTTAGAGTTATTAAACATATTCTCCCATGCAGACCTTAAAGCGGTTAAATTTGATGATTCTTTCCATGATAAAAAAGAAGGAAAATCAAGAGTTGATTTTGAAGGAAATGTAAGAAGCTTCGGCGAAGCTTGCGATTATCATACCGAAAAATTAAAAGGATATATAGGCGAACTTAAAAAATCACAGCCAATGCTTCCCGTTACAAAAATTCCCTCCGCAGACAAAATAAAACAAAATCTTATGGTGAACCCCGACGGTTCAACGAATTATAAAGGAATATATGTTGATGATGACGGACTTGTCGTAGTTAAATTCAATGAAGTTGAAAATGAAACATGGGAAAAAATCGGTTTCCCGAAAGGTTCAATTTCAAAAGGAATTAAAACAACAACAAGCACAGGTGAAGAAGTTGACACGGGAAATATAAAATTTATTGCCCACGGGCTTGATTATTCAAACCAGTTAATTAATTTTGACGCATTCCCTTTAATTAATTCGGATGCTCTTTTATCGGTAAGCTACACCGAGCGCCCAGAATCAAAATACAGATTTTTTAGGCCCCAGGGTATTTTACTTGACGTTGATACAAAATATATCCATGGCGGTGGCGATACGGATTCAGGCTCAGGCTGCGGAAAAGATATAAATAACTTTAAAGAAAACTATATCTTCGGCGGATACAGAGAACATGACAGACTCTATATATCAAACTTAATTAAAGAAGCGCTTAATTTATCCGATGAAGAATATATTGAATTTGTAAAAGAAAATGAAAATAAAAGCTTAGGGGAAATTGAACCCGATGAAACAAGAGAAAAATTAATCAAAGCTTTTGCTTCAATTAATTCAAATACAAGAAAAGGCGAAAGAGAATACAACGAAATGTATGTTTCAAACCCCAAACCCCCCATGGCCGTTTTTGCATACAGCATTGATTATAATGAGAAAATAGATAACCCTCTTGAATTTCTAAAAAGAGATGAAATCAAAGGCCATGAACAAGGTTTTGGCACACAGGGCGAATTATCCGTTAAAAACAGAACCGAATTTTTAAGAGAATACGCACTTGATAGAAACCTTCCGTTCTTTGTTTTCGGCGATTAAATTTTGATATAGTGCATTAAGTTAAAACCCGTCTTATTAAAAAATGCCCGTGAGAGGATTTAAATCTCCTTACATTCACCGTATTGAGGGTGATGTTTATCACAGGTGAGGTCAGGTTGCATAAAAAAGATTGTCCACGAGAGGATTCGAACCTCCGACATTCACCTTAGGAGGGTGACGTTCTATCCTGCTGAACTACGTGGACAAGATATATTTAATTTTAATTATTTAATTTTAAAATCTCAAGTTTATTTAATTAAGGGGGAGGATTTAAACCTCCGATATTCACCGTATTGAGGGTGACGTTCTATCCTTTGCAGAACTTGTGTGGACAAATGATTTTTATTTTATTCAATTTTAAAAAAAGATAATGTTAATTTAACATTATCTTTTTTATCACAAATATAAATTTTACGCTATTAAATCAAGCTGTTTGATTTCATTTGCCATTTTGCTTGCGGGGTGTTTATCGTCTCCCGCTTTCATATGTCCGTATTTATCAAATACCCTTTCTTTTAAGCCGGTTTTATCCGCTCCGAATTCAAAAAACAGTTCGGGATATAAATTCACCCCTTCTTTAAAAAGAAAAGAATCCTGCCCGTCATAAATTCCCGGGTATTTTTTCTCAAAACCTCTGTGAACAAGAACATTTAACGCCAGATTATCCAATTCTTCCTGAATGGAATTTGAGGTATCGTCATCTTTTGCGTGCCCCGCTTCATGAGAGATAGCTTCTGCGGTTGCAAGAATTTCGGGCTTTGAAGATGCATCTTTATATCTTTCGTTTATTAAAACGGTTCTCGTTCCTTCTTCTTCACCTCTTGCAAGACAGGCATGGACGTCTTTGTCTGAAAATTTTCCGTATTGAATGGGGATATCATTATCTTCAAGATAATCCACGATTTCTTCGCCGCTGTTAAATGCCGGATTAATCCCTAAAGAGCGCATGTACATAATGTCGGTTTTATCAAATTCAACATCTTCAAGCTCATCTAAGGCTTCATCAATTATCCCTTTTTGAGTTGAGTCCGTTTTAACGGGTCTGGCATAAATAACGCCTTTTAGAGCATCTCTTGCCGCAAACGGCTGAGCGAAAGAAACACCTGTTATTCTCATAAATCACACATCCCTTAATTTCCAAAGAACACGAAACAATCGGTAATTTCCGTTATTATACACTAAAAATACCTAAAAATCAATTTTTTGGTGTTATAATTTTTCTATGATTAAAAGATATTCAAGAGAAGAAATTTCCAATATCTGGGAACTGCAGTCAAAATTTTCATATTATCTTAAAGTTGAGCTTGCGGTTGTTGAAGCTTATAGTAAATTGGGCGTTATTGACAATGAAGCATTTAACCATATCAAAAAAACCGCAAGGTTTGATTTAAAAAGAATTGATGAAATTGAAAAAATTGTTCAGCATGATGTTATTGCGTTTTTAACCTCCGTTAATGAAAATGTCGGGGATAAATATTCAAATCTTATTCATAAAGGCTTAACAAGTTCCGATGTTATTGATACCGCTTTTGCGCTTCAGATAATCGACGCTTCAAAAATTATCTTAAAGGATTTGGATGACGTTATTGAATCTTTTAAAAATCTTGCAATTAAAACAAAACATACGTTATGCACCGGCCGCTCGCACGGTATCGGGGCCGAGGTTGAAACATTCGGGTTTAAAATTTTAAACCATTTGGAGATGTTTAACCGCGCAAAGGAAAGATTTTTGTTTGCCCTGAATGAAATTTCAACGGGGCAAATTTCGGGACCCGTCGGAACGTATTCAAATATTGACCCTGAAGTTGAAAAAATAACGCTTGAAATTTTGGGATTGAAGCCTGCTAAAATTTCAACCCAGATAATTGCAAGAGATATCCATGCAAACTATATTGCGGCATTGGCGATTATGGCAAGTGCGGTTGAAAATTTTGCGGTTGAAATCAGACATCTTCAAAGATGGGAAGTAGCCGAAGTTGAAGAAGGGTTTTCAAAAGGGCAAAAAGGTTCATCCGCTATGCCCCATAAGAAAAATCCCGTAAAATCGGAAAATTTAACGGGGCTTGCAAGAATTATAAGGGGCAATTTAACCGCTGCCATGGAAGACATTGTTTTATGGCATGAAAGAGATATTTCTCATTCGTCGGTTGAAAGGGTAATTTTTCCCGATTCCACGATATTAATAGATTTTATGCTTGTAAGGCTTAAAAATTTAATTGATAACCTTGTCATAAAAGAAAACAATATGCTTAAAAACCTTGATAAATACGGCGGGATAATGTTCTCTCAAAGCTGCCTTTTAAAATTGACCGAAAAAAATATGACAAGAGAAAAAGCCTATGAAATTGTCCAAAAAGAGGCGCTGGATGCATTTAACAATAACGGCAATTTCAGGGAAAATATGAAAAAATATTTAACCGAAGATGAAATCAAAGAATGCTTCAGCTATGATAATTATTTGAAAAACATCGACGTTATTTTTAAGCGTTTCGGCATATAAAATTTCCTTTTATCATACATTAAAACGATTTTTTAAAAAATATAGTGTGCTACTCTACTGTTACTATAATTGTTAGAGTATTAAGAGGAAAAGGAAAAGACTTATGCAAAAAATTTCTCCCCTGAGAGCAGGACTTGATGCCTTTAACAGATTTAAAGCTTCAAGGCTCCAAAACACAAAAACCCCGAAAACAGAAAACAACGCTGCACAAAATTCAACAAATCCTTTCGGAATTACATTTAAGGGCACAATGATTCAAATGGATGTTTTTGATTCATCAACCAAAAAAGAAAGTGCTAAAAACCCGATTCAACAAGGGCTCGACAGCGTTAATAAATTTGTTGCAAGCGCAAGAGCCGCAACGATGAACAAATTTGAATCAATCAAACAGGGAGCAATTTCTTTCGGAAACAAAATAAAAGAAAATGTAACAAATACATATAAAAAACTTGCTACAACGGAAGTCAACCTTGATTTCTTAAGAAATTCGCCTTCAAGACTTCAAAAACGCCCCGTAAGCGAGCTTGAAGAAATGTTTAAGTCTGAAGTAAACGGATTGGAGGCATAAAGATGGTATCAAAGAAATTAAACAATATTATTGAAGCTTTGGGAAAACACCAGGACACGGATTCCGTCAGAGTATTAAATGAAATCGGAACAAACTGTGCAAATGACGAAGTAAGAGAACTTGCTTCAAAAGCATTGGTAAAAAAGAACATTAAAGAATCACTGGAAGTTGTTATTAAAAATAAAGGAAAGGGAATTAATGACCTGTCGGCAAGAGTTGCAATGAGTGCAATTAACGAACTTTTGGCTCTTAAAGATAAGCAAATCGCAACCGTTGTATTAGATGAAGTTATTAATTCGGACGCCGAAAAAGAAGTAATAGATACTGCTCGTTCCGTTAAAGCATTAATGTCATTCAGTGCATAAGTTTTAGTTCATATATATAAATAAAAAGCCTTTTTTATAAATTTTATAAAAAAGGCTTTTTTGTGTTTCGGGGGATTTTATAATATAATCTTTTTAAAATTATTTTAAATGGGTATTTTATGAGGATTGTTGCTAAAAATCTTATCAAAGTATACGGGTACCGTTCGGTTGTAAACGACGTATCGTTTGAAGTAAATAAAGGCGAAGTGGTCGGGCTTTTAGGGCCTAACGGAGCCGGAAAAACCACCACTTTTTATATGATAGTCGGGCTTGTGAAGGCAGATTCGGGGGAAGTTTTTTTAGAGAATAAAAAAACAGGCAACACAATTAACATTACAAAAAAGCCTATGAATGAAAGAGCAACCCTCG
>DVJH01000049.1 GCA_018710795.1 Candidatus Galligastranaerophilus gallistercoris
TGAGCCTTGAAGCCCGAGCATTAAAATAAAAGACGGGTTTGAGCTTAAATTTAAGGGTTTATATTCTCCTCCGAGCAATTCTTTTAATTCGTCATAAACGATTTTTGTCAATTGCTCCGAAGGCTTTACGCTCTTTAAAACATCTTCCCCGAGGGCCTTTTCTTTTATATTTGTTATAAAAGATTTAACGACATTTAAAGAAACATCGGCGTTTAAAAGCGCACGCCTTATTTCTCTTATCGCTTCCTGCATATTATCTTCGGTTAATGTTGCATTCCCCGAAGCCTGCCTTATAACGTCCTGTAATTTTTCGGATAAACTGTCAAACATAAAAAAATAATACCATAAAAAAGATTATTCTTCTTTCAGTGAACAATCCGTAATTATAAAACCGAGATTTTTAATTTCGTTTATTATATTGTCATCCTGTGTAATTAAAAATTCTCTGTAATTATCGGGTTTTAAAATTTCTTTTTCATAATAAGCGGGGTGTATTAAAACTTCGACAACCCCCTTATCAATAACCTTTAAGCCTTCAAGAATCGTGTTTTTATCCATAAAACCCGTATAGGTTACGCCCAGCATATAATCATTGGTTAAAAAATTATCCCCGATAAGTTTTTTATTTCTCAAACTTAAAGAATCTAAAAGTGCCAGTTTAATCAAATTAACAGGATACTTACATGTCAGATGTTTTTTAATTGATTTTACAAAATAAGGTTTTTCAAACTGTGTTCTTATATACGGAATTTTATATTCTTTTGCAAGTTTAATAACGAGATTAAAAAGATTTGGAATGGAATGTGTGTGTACATGGGAATTTATATGGTTAATTTTAAAATCGCCGAGTGTCTTTTCAATTTGAGCCCTCATTTCAAATTCGGCGGCATTAAGAAAATTTTTATCAAACGATTTTTTTAATAAATCAATATATCCGTTATTAAAATAATTTTTTGAATCAACAAGCAATTTGTTTTCGGTTAAACTTTTTCCTTCGACAAGATTAATATGAATTCCGAATTTTATTTTCCCTAAATCATATGCAAGCTCTTTTGCTTCGGAATACCCTTCCATATTTGATAAAACGCAGCTTGTTTTAATGACGCCCGATTTAATTCCTTTATATACCCCCATATTAAAAGGGTGTGAGTGCCCGAAGTCATCCGAATTAAAAATTAAAACTTTTTTATTTTGATAAGACATTATGAATTAATTCTTCTTTCCCGAATTTTGCATTTGAAACTTTATAATTATTTAAATAATTTACGGCTTCTTCAGGTGTATTTGCAATAAAATAAAGTTTCATAGAATCCCCGGAAGCAAAATTTTCCAGTATAATTTTTTCAAAAAATTTCAATAAATCATTATAAAATCCGTTTGTATTTAAAATAACAATTGCTTTATTGTTGTAGCACAATTGTTTTTGAACAATCATTTCGGATAATTCTTCCAAAGTTCCGAACCCGCCCGCAAGCGCAATAACGGCGTCCGATTTTTCATCCAGCGTTGCTTTTCTTTCGCGCATTTCTTTTGTCAGATAAAATTCATCGCAAAAAGCTTCGCTTACGCCAAGATCATATAATTTGGCGGGCATTACCCCGATTACTTTTGAACCGTTATCTTTTGCACTTTTTGCAACTTTATACATAAGCCCGAGTTTTGAACCGCCGTATACGACATTATAATTATTTTTTGCAAGAAGCTCGCCTAAAATTTCGGCATCACGATAATAAATATCATTCAAAGAATTGCTTGAAGAACAGTATACGCAAACATTTTTAATTTTTTTATTCATACCATTTAAGTATACAAAAAAAAGATTTTAATAGTCAAACAAACTGCTTGAAGGTATCATAATCGGTGCGGTTACCGAATTTTGAGGGTTTGTTCTCGTAAAATTGGATTCTATGATGGAAGGTGTTCCCATGGGTGTATCATCTTTGATTGGAACTTCAATAACCCTGTGTTCTTTTTCTTTTGGTATATTTTGTTCAACGCTGCCTTCCGTTTGTTTTTTTGCGGCAGACATTTTGAAAATGTCCGAAACATCGTATGAAACAACGCTGTTATTTTGCTGTTCGGTTATATAAATTTTTGCTTTCTTTTCATCAAGACTGATACAGTACGGTTTTTTTGCATACATTAAAATGTTTCCGCTGCCGTTTTTGTCATACATAATAACGGAGCCTTTATTATAATTTGCAACGTATAAATTGTCGAAAGGATCGATTGCAAGCCCGATAGGGCCGTCTACCCCGTCTTCTTTATCCGCAAAAACATTTTTTGTCGTTCCGTCTTTTGAAATTTTAAAGATTTTGTTTTCGGAAAAACTTGCAACATACATATTGCTTTCAGAATCTATAACAAGCCCCGAAGGTGCGGGAACGCTTCCTACTATTGAAGTTTTCAGGCTTTGCTGCGCTTTAATCTGGCTTTCTTTTGCAAGCTCTTTTTGTCTTTCGGAAATTTTATTCTGCATAACGGTTGCTTTTGTTCCGTATTCCGAAGTTGAAGGGATTTTATTCAGATATGTTGCCGCTTTTGACAGATAACCTTTTTTAAAAAGCAGTTCGGAAAGCTGATACATACTTTCATAATCATCGGGCTGAATTTTTAATAATGCCTCGTAAGAAGCAATCGCATCCTGATATTTTCCCGACGCTTCCTGTATTCTTGCAAGATTATAATAAGCTTCGTAAAAATCGGGGCTTATTGAAATTGCCTTTTTAAATGTTGCGATTGATTGTTCAATCTTATCCTGTTCGTATAAATCAATACCTTTATTGTATAAAACGGTTGCATCATCTTCGATTGATGCAAAAGAAGGTAAAATAACCGTAAGTAAAAGTAAACCGCTCAACAAAAAACTTTTTTTCATGGTAGTATTGTAGCAAAAATCAAATATAAAAACAATTAATATTTACCGCTTTCTTTATAATTAAAGGATAAAAAATGCTTATATTCGGAATTGAAACAAGCTGCGATGAAACGGCATGCGCAATAATTAAAGACGGAAGAGAAGTAATTTCAAATGTTGTTGCGTCTCAAATTAAAACCCATGAAATCTTCGGCGGAGTAGTCCCCGAAGTTGCGGCAAGAGAACATCTGGATACGATAAATGTTGTAATAAATGAAACTTTTGAAAATGCCAAAAAAGATTTTAATATCTCCCCCGATGATATTGATGCATTTGCTTCAACGGTCGGCCCCGGGCTTGTCGGGTGTCTTCTTGTCGGCTTAAATGCCGCAAAAACGCTTTCATTATGTTATGATAAACCCTATATAGGCGTTAATCATCTTCAGGCGCATGTTTGCGCTAATTTTCTCGAATCCGATTTAAAGCCGCCTTTTATATGCCTTCTTGTATCGGGCGGGCATACTCAGGTTATAAAAGTCGATGATTATGATAAACAGGAAATTATAGCTTCCACCATAGACGATGCAACCGGTGAAGTTTATGATAAAGCGGCAAGATTAATGGGATTAAGCTACCCCGGAGGCATAAAACTCGATAAATTGGCGCAGGAAGGAAACAAATAAAGACAACGAAGCCTGGATAGTGTTTTGTGATGGAT
>DVJH01000050.1 GCA_018710795.1 Candidatus Galligastranaerophilus gallistercoris
CGGATGTTCAATCGATGAAGTTCATCAAACAATCAGAACAAGACAGCTTAAAGTAAATGAAACCGTAAATGCAGTTACAAAAAGCCTGATTAGAGATTTTAAAGATAAATATTTAATCGATTATAAAGAAAATATGCTCGGGGTTTTTAATTTTTCAAACAAAAAACAAAATAACGTCGTAAAATTCATAACCGATAAAAAAATAAAAAATGCCCAAAAAATAAACGAATTTATTTCCGTTGACGATGATATTTCATATAACCTTTATAAAAACCCCATGACGGAAAATTTTCATAAATTTTATGAATATATAGCGGAAATCAGCGATATAAAACCGTTTTCATTTAAAAATGTTGAAATTAAACCCCCTGAAATTAAACACGCTCTGGGAGATGATTTTATCGAAAACGATTTTATCAAACTTTTTATTTTAAATAATCAAATCTATTGTCTGAATAAAAAAGAAAATCAATTGTATGAAAATTTTATGGAACTTCATTCGACAAAAGATTCAGGCGACAGCTATAATTATGCCCCCGCGGGATACCCCGAAATATTAAAAATAAAAAAAACAAAAATAAAATCAAAAGGAAAAATTAAATCGACGCTTCAGGTCACTTTTGAAGAAAACATAAAACTGAACGTATCAATTTATAATAATCTGGAATTTTTGGATTTTGAAATTGATTTTATAAATAAAAAGAAAAACAGAAAGCTTCAAATTTCTTTCAATTTAAAAAATCCCGTTAAAAAAACAATTGCAAATGATACTTTAGGGCTTATAGAAAGAACCCATGATTTTAATTATCTTCTGTATGAACATATTCCCGTCAAAGATAAATCCGAATTAAAAACAAACTGCTACCCCATGCAAAAATTTGTTCATGCGCAAAATCTTTCAATTTATACAAAAGGTTTGAATGAATATGAAATTTATAAAAATTCGGTTAAAATTTCAATTTTAAGAAGTACGGTAATAATTTCAAACAAAAATAACCCCGCAAGAAAAATCCCCGCGGGTCCTCCGATATTATGCCCCGATATGCAGGGTATCGGGCAGCATAAATTCAACTTTGCAATATCATTTGAAAATGACCCCGACGATTCTTTCATAAAAGCGGTTGAATTTTATAACCCTTTAATTGCAATTTCGGGAGAATACAAAATAAAAGAAAAAATCTTTATCAAAAACCCTTTTGAAGATAGAGAGTTTATAGGAATTTTTAATAATAAACCCTTATATTATAAAGATAAATTACGCTACGGTTCATAATGCGCCAAAACATAATTCATCTCGTCTTCTTTGGTTTTAAATAAAGAAGGGTTTAGAATTTTTTGTCTTAATATATCATCTAAAATTATTCCGATAAAAGGTCCCTGAATAAACCCTTTGTCAATCAAATCTTTGCCGTTGATTAAAGTTTTTATGTCTTTAATTTCAAGATACCTTAGAGCGGTCTTATCGCCCGTTTTAAAATAATACAGTGCAAGCTGAATTTCATTCATCTTTTTATAAAAATCATAAATTTCAAAATCATCTCTCATGGGCGCCCCTGCAAAAAAAGGTGCTTCCATGGCGGAGATATAAAATTTATTTTTTTCTTTTAATTTGAAAATTTCAATAATTTCATCAAGTTTTTTTATATCTTCTTTTTTAATATAAATATTTTTTGTCCAGATTGAATAAATTTTATCTTCGATAATATCTTCTAAAATTTTATTTGAATAAGGAAAAGAAAAAATTTTATTTAAAGTAAGATAGATTCTATCTATCGATAAATCTTTATTATCAAAATTTTGAATGCATTCTTTGATTAATTTTTTTGTTTCAAAATCAAAATCAAAATCAAATCGGTATTTAAAATCAAGCCCTCTTAAAATTCTTGTCGGATCATCAATAAAAGATTCATTGTGTAAAACCTTTAAGACCTTATTTTTAATATCGTCGACACCGAAAAATTCATCAACCGTTTTATTTTCTATAATGTCATAAGCGATGGCATTAACGGTAAAATCTCTTCTTTTTAAATCTTCTTTAATATTAACGCCCGTTTGAATAACATTCGGAAGCCCGCCTTTTTTGGGGTAAGCTTCGATTCTGGTTGATGCTATGTCAAATTCTTCATCGTTTATTATAACTTTTGCCGTATCAAAATCTTTATGGATTGATTTAACAATAAACCCCGCACTTTTAACAAATTCGATTGCGCTTCCTTCAATTAAAAAATCGATATCTTTAATTTCATGCCCTAAAATTAAATCTCTTACAACGCCTCCCACGATAAAAGCGCCAGAATTTTGTTTTATTGCTTCGTTTCTTATTATTTCAACGGTTTTTAAATATTTTTTATCAAGTTTATCAATTAAATTCATTTTAAAATTATACTATTTATTTAAAACAAAAGTAACGGGTCCGTCATTTATTAACATAACCTGCATATCGGCGCCGAAAACTCCCGTTTGAACGTTTAATTTTGATTCTTTTAATTTTAAAATCATATCTTCATAAAATTCTTTTGCCTTTATAGGCTCCATTGCATTATCAAAGCTCGGCCTTAAACCCTTTTTTAAATCGGAAGCCAGAGTAAATTGCGAAACAATTAAAATTTCGCCCGTTATATCCTTAACGGACAAATTCATTTTATGGTTTTCATCTTCAAAAATTCTTAAATTCAAAATTTTATTTGCAATAAAATCAATATTTTCTTTTACGTCATTTTTTTCGGCGCAAAATAAAATTAAAAGCCCCCTGTTTATTTTTGAATATATTTTTCCTTCAATTTCAACAGAAGCCTTTTTGACTCTTTGAATAACGGCTTTCATTTTTTCTCCCTTTTTATTTATTTTAATATGAAAATCTTATTCTCCAAAATAAATAACGGGAACGTTATTTTCGCTTGCATATATTCTTAAATATTCGGGGATTGAATTAATGTCTTTATTTCCGTAATGAAAAACACCCTTAATTTTCGGCCTTAATACAAGCATTTCATTATATCTTCTTCCGTGGGCTCTTTTTTTGCCTTCCATATCGGAAAAAAGTTTTTTATAAATGTTTGCGATTTTCGGGTCTTTTCTTTCGATTTCATCAAACGGCGTATTTTTAATTTTTTCATATAATTCAACATATTCTTCATCCGACAAATTAAGATACTGTTTTATTTTGTCTGAAGCATAGTTTCTGTATTTTGATTCGGTTCCGTTAATATATGAATTTATCATTGTATCAACGGTTTTTTTATAACCCGACCCGAAATCTTTATAATACCCCGCCAGAATATCATCCGAATCAACCTCAATTATAAATCCGTTTTCTCTGAATCCTCTGAAATTCTTAAGAAAATAATTTGAATACGAAGCGCTCAAAACCGCATCGGAATCAATTTGCCCGAGCGCCTGAAAAACGGTTGAATTTTTTTCTTTATCAAGCCCGTGCATTAAAACGTTTAAATTATCCGAATTAACGCCCGAATCAAACCCGAGCTTCGATAAATCCATACCGTCTTTAAGGTAAATAACCGTGTTTTCGATTTCTCTTAAATCTTTGGTTTTTGTTATAACTTTTTTTGCGTTTATTCCGTCCGTATTAATTTCATCACAGGAAGGTATTTTTGTCTGCGGAAGGTAAATTGAAGTTGCTCTTATATTTTTTAAATATTTTTCTACATCGGATACGCCCGAATTAAAGGCGCCCTTAAACCTTTCATAAAATTCATCGTTCTTCTTCACTGCCTTTAAGTCGGCTTCGGTTAACAAAGAAAGCATTTTAAACGAATCGCCTTTTCTTAATTCAAAAGCTGTTTTTCTTGCAATATGGTCTTTGTGCGCTTCGCTTGCGTCTTTTTGGTTATATTCTTTTAACCACTCATGGTTTTTTATAATATGATAAATTTTTAATTTTTCATCTTCGGATAAATGCAATTTATCAAGTATATAATATGTATCAAAAGCGCTTTCAGATGCATGGGAATTATCAATAACCCCTTCGGATTTTGTAATGTCGTGAAAAAGTGCGGCTATTTTTAACAACCTTTTATCTTCATTTGAAAGTTTTTGATATTTCGGGCTGTTAATTACGTTTTGAAGAACTTTAAGCGTGTGAATATCCAGTGTATAGCTTTGGGTTTTATGCTGGATTTTTCCGATTGCAGTCAAAAATTCGGGTATTCCTTCAACAATTGAATTTAATTCTTGTGTTAATTTTTCATCGTTTGAAACAATAATTTTATTTTCTTCGACAAATTTTTTCACAAGCGGTTTTATGCTTTTTATTTCATCTTCAAATTTTTCTTCATTTTGTGCCGTATTATTTACGTAAGGATACCCGAAAATCGTATAATTGCCTTCGATTTTTTTAATTTCAAAACCGAAATATCCGGTTACTTTTCTTTTATCGTCATCTCTCAGACCCGAAAGAGATTTATTGATATCTTTGATAAAATCTTCTCTTTTATATGATAGTTGAATTTCAACATTGTCAAAATCGGCATTTTTTATTCCCGAATCTTCATTGTCCAATCCGTCAATTACGCCGAAAAATGCCTTTCTTTCATCTTTATTTAATTCTTTTGTATCAATACCTATTGATTGAATAAGCTTTTGTAAAGTCAGGCAATATTCTTTTTTATCTTTGGGAATTATTTTTGAATTTACAAAATCATCAAGCGCATGGCTGTAGAACAAATTTTCGTTTTGTGTGATTAAATCTTTTAAAAATGTTCTTTTTAAAGTTAAATCCATTTCATCCGTTGATTGATAATTGCCGTATTTTGCCATTTTGGCGCAAAGAATTATATCATCCCCGCCTGTTTGAAAGGGTCCCAGTTCTTTTATATAAAACAGTTTTTTTGCAAATTCATATTCTTCATCCGTCAGTTTTGAAAGCTGTACAATCTGCCCGCCCGTAAATTGCTGTTCTTTTCTTTCGGGGATATATAAAAGTTCTTTTGCTCTTTTATATTCATTGTCGTCAAGTTTTGCAATTTCCGTTATTTCCATAGGAATTAATTGCGAATCTTTTCCTCTTTCATCTATATAAAAAAGCTCTTTTGCCCGTTCAAATTCTCCGTCGCTTAATTTGCCGTAAAGCATTATGGCAAACCCGTTGAATAGTTTGCCCGAAACATCATCATAAGAAGCAAAAAGCCCGCGTTTTTTTGCTCTTTCAAATTCTTCTTTCGATAATTTTAAAATTTCATCTATATCAAACGAATCAAATTGATTGTTGCCTCTTTGCTCAATATAGAAAAGTTTTTTTATACGTTCAAACGTTTCATCGTCCAATCTTGCGTATCGTGCAATTTCATCCGCAGAAAAAGTATAAACCCGATTTTTAATTTGAAAACATTGTTTTGCTTTTTCAAATTCCTCGTCGTTTAATTCAATCAGTCTGCTTGCTTCATAACAATTAAAGGATCTGTCTTTTACCCCTTTAAACAAACCGAAAAGCCCCCGCTTTTTTACAAGATTGAATTCTTCATCCGTCAATTTTGCAAACCTTAAAATTTCAAGAGCTTTTATCTGATTCCTTCCTCTTTCCGGGATATAAAATAATTGCTGCGCGCGATTAAATTCTTCTTCGTTTAAGTTTAAGAAATTTGAAATATCGTTATCGCTGAAAGGGTCAGATCTTCTTTTTGAATTAATATTCAAAAGATTTTTTCCCTTCATCAAATTAAATTCATAATCATCAAGTCTTGCATTTTTTATAATATCTGCGGTATCAAACTTTGTATTACGGTCAAATTGAAGCAGCCCTCTTTTTTTAGCGGTTTCATATTCTTCATCCGTTAATTCGGAAAGATCCGTAATTTCAAGACTGTTTAGCTGCCTGTCCCCTAAAGAAGGAATAATCCCCAGAAGCCCTCTTTTTTTGGCATTTTCATACTTTCTTGCCGTCGTTTGGGATAAAATTGATACATCAAACTTATCAAACTGATTTTTGCCCCTCTCTTTCATATAAATAAGTTCTTTCGAGCGGTTAAATCTTTCATCGTCGAATGTCATCAGTTCTTTTTTGTCGTAATATTCCAAAAGAAGAGAAACTCTTTTATCTTTCGGGAAAAATATACCTCTTTTATCTCCTCTTTTGATTTCATCGTCGGATAAATCCGAAAATCTGCTTATATCATAGCTTTCAAGGAACTCATCACCGTTTTTAAGCTGAATTAAATATTTAATTCTGTTTAATTTATCATCGTCCGATTTTGCAAACGAAGCAATACGGGAGCCTGACATCTGCTTATTTTCGGGTCTTGATTCAATAACAAAAAACTGTTTTGCTTTTTCAAATTCTTCATCGGTTAATTTTGCAAGGCAGCTTATATCATAAGCCGAAAATTGGTTTTTGCCCCTTTTTTGTATGGAAGTTGTAAGAGCTCTTTTTTTAATATTTTCAAATTCTTCATCCGTTAATTTTGCAAAATCAACAATTTCATACGGATAAAATTCCATATCCCCCTGTGCTATAAGAGGTTCAAAAAGTTTTCTCTCTTTAACTTTTCCAAATGTTTCATCGTCAAGTTCCGCAAAACGGATAACTTCATAATAATCAAGATGTTCAAGCTCATCATCTTCATTTCTTAAGGGTTTAAGCAACCCTCTATCTAAAACGTTATTGAAGGTTTTATCGTCCGCTTTTGCTAAAGATGAAACGTAGCGGGTATTATAATAATCTTTGGAAAAAGCCTCTTTTAAAAGGGAATATAAGTTTCTCTTTTCTATATTTTCATAACTTTCATCATCCAGTTTTGCAAGATCTGATATCTCGCTTCCGGATAAAAGAGGTCCGTTTTCATCAATCCTGAATTCTAAAAGCCCTCTTTCTTTTGCCCTTTGAAATTCTTCATCGGTTAATTTTGCAAGACTGCAGATATCATACCCGTCAAATTGAAAATCGCCTCTTTTTAAAATTGTATCAAACAGTTTTCTGTCTTTTGCTTTTTCAAATTCTTCATCGGTTAATTTTGCAAGGTTCTCGATTTTGTACAGACTGAATCTTGAACCCCTGTTTTCCGTATATTGAAAAAGCCCGCGCCTTTTTGCCGTTTCAAAAACTTCCGGGGAAAGTTCTTTTTCCCCCCTTTTTTGTGCACGGTTTGAAATAAATTTATGATAAAGCCCCTTTAAACCGAAGGGCTTTTTATCTTCTTTCTTTTTTGATAAACAAAAACTGTCCCCTTCGTTATTTTGATTTAAAAAATGCACCGAAGGGCGAAAACCTTGTTTTTTATCGTTATTATCAGCTTCTTTAGGCCCCTTAAAGCCAAAATCGCCGTTAATATTCATATATCCTTCCTTGAAACCTGACAGATATTTTATCGGCAAAACCGAAAAAATTCTTTAAAAAATAGCTCCCATGTTTAATAAAAATTAACCTGCTTTCTATGGAAGAAAAATTTTTAATTAAATGGTAGAATTAAGTCAGATGGAGATATGAAACTATGAAAAAGATTTTTTTAAATTTAATTACGTGTATTTTTGCATTTATTTTAATCGTAAATACCGCAAATGCGGCAATGTTTGAACCTTCAAGGAAAAAATTAAAAGAATATTTAACCGAACATTCGCTTGTTATTGTCAAAGATAAAAAACCGGTCTTTTATGAAGGGGAAAATTTAGAACCCCTGATTAATGCGATTAAAGACGGGAGCTTAAATGATGCATACGTTTCGGACAGAAAAATAGGAAAAGCCGCCGCTCTTTTAATTACATACGGAAGAGCAAAAAAAGTTTATACGCCCGTTATCTCAAAACCTGCAATCGAAGTATTTAAAAATAACAACATAAACTATAAGGCGGATGAAACGGTTGAAAACATTATGAATACGGAAGGCACGGATATCTGCCCGCTTGAAAAAAGAGTTCGGTATATAGACGGGCCTTATGAAGCCTACAGGCTTATTCAGGGTCTTTAGTTTTATTTTCGATTAATTTTGAGGCAATAAGCCCCGCCTCAAATAAAAGCCAGGTCGGAATAAAAAGCATAAGCTGGCTTACGATATCGGGCGGGGTAAAAATTGCCGCAAGAACCAAAATAAAAACGATTATATAAGGTCTTAAGTGCTCAAGCGTTTTTGTTTCAATAATATTAAATTTTACAAGAATAATAACAAACAAAGGAAACTGAAACATTGCCCCGAAGGCTAAAATTAAACCCGAAGCCAAAGAAATAAAATTATTTAACCCTAAAGTGGCTTCCAGATTTTCCGTCATAAAACCTGCCGAAAAATTCATAATCAAAGGCAAAATCATAAATACGCAAAATTTAAAGAAAGACAGATTAAAACACCCCTTGAACATCAAACAACGGTAAAAGAAAATGAAAGATACTAAAAAGGTTATGAAATTCAAAATCCCTCCTACGGAGATGAAATAAAAACCGCTCTTCAAGGGCTTCCTAATAATATGGGCGATGAAGTTGCAAGATTTTTGACGGAAGTATGCTTCGGGGATTTTTATACAAGAAGCGGACTTGACATAAAAACAAAAGAAATGCTCGGGCTTATAATCTTAATTGCAAATAATGCCCCCGAAGCCACGATTAAAAGCCACATAAAAGGCAGTATGAAAGCGGGCAACTCAAAAGAAACCATTGCATCATCGATAATTCAGGCAATGCCTTATGTAGGGTTCCCGAGTGCGATAAATTCTCTTAAAATCTTAAAAGGAATAAATTAAAACGCTTTTAATCCGTTTTAATCTTCCAAATCTTCAAGAGTCTCAGGGTCATTTTGCGACCAGTGAGGCTCTTTTGTTTTAAGGTCAAATGTATTATGGCCGCATTCTATTTTGTTTAAAGACCCGTCCGCATCAAAATCAAACGTGGTAGTTCTCCCGCTGTCATTATTCTTTGTAATCTGGGTAACAAACCCGTTATCTGATGAATAAACAAATTGAATGCAATTTTTGTGCGGGATAAACCCTTCCGTATTTTTAAGGTCAACGGATACGTTGCTAAGTGCCATTGATAATTTTTTATCGTCAAATTTAAAAGCTTTTTTTGCATGGATTAAATTTTCATCCGCTTCATCAGGGATGACATCTTTTAACACCGCAAGATAACCGCGGTCGTTTTTAAATATTCTGTCCTCTTTTCCGCCGTTAAAACAAACAATTTCAAACGGTTTCGATTCTCTGAATTTTATTTTTCTTAAAATTGAACCGTCCCCGGCAAATTCTTCGATACATTCATATAAAGCTTCTTTTGAATCCGTTTCTTTTTTGTATCTGAACAAAGGATTATCCTTAAAATCGTCTTTATCCTTTTTTATAATTGAACATGCTTCGTCAATTTGTTTTTTTGCAAAATCAAATGCTTCCTTCGCTTCATCTTTGAGGGCATTGCCCGCTTGTTTTAAGGTTTTTGATTCCGCCGTAAGATTATCAAAAAGATTCTGTCTGTATTTTATTGCACCGATTGCTGCGGCGCATACGGCAGCGGCACCGAGCGCTCCGAATAATATTCTTTTCGAATTATTTTGTTTTTGATTATCGGATTCAGGGGTATCAGCATTTGAAGGAGGCAAATTTTCCTCTTTTAAAAGAGGTTTCCGGTTATTTATATAAGCTTTAAGCATCGGTGAAGGCGATATGGCATTTACCGTCATGCAGTTTTAATCTCCTTCTTGTATTCTAAACTAAAATATAAAAACATGAAAAAAAATTTTTTTTCATGTTTTTTGATAATGAAAACAAAAAGAGAGATTTGTATGAATTTATCCCCCGTTTCAAATTTAAATTTTAAAGGTTATATTCCCATAAGATACTATGCCGTCAATAAAGACGGAAAAACGACTTCAAGAATTTTATCAAAAGAAAATTTAAAAAAATGCAACGGCAGAGTTGTAAGAAATTTAAACGGCACAATAAAAAACAAAAACGAAGATTTGATAAATTCTTTTAAGAGTCTTGATAAAGATTATAAAAAAGACCCGTACGTTGCATCAATTTATGACTATAATAATTCAACCGTATATCTGGCAACAGGATGCGACGCAAGAAGAATTGACGAAATGGCAAAACCCATAGGAATTGCAAAGGGCGAAGCAAAAAGAAAAACGGGGAAAGCAAAATCTTATGAAAGTTCATACGCGGCAAACGAATATTTTAAAAATGTAAAAGAATATATAACAAAACGCTGTAAAAGATTAAAATCCGCAAACGGCGAAAATCTTTCCTTAAAAATTTTATTCACGCCCAAATATACGCGCGAAGGCAAACTTAAAGATTTTGAATTAACGGATTCAAAGTTTATTGAAGAATAAAAAAATAATTGCCAATAAAATTTCTTGTGTTATTATAATAACACAAGAATTGAAATATCGCATTTTTGCTTAACAACAAAGGAATTTTAAAATGCCTCAGAGCTTTTTAAATAAAAGGCTGCTGTATGCGCTT
>DVJH01000051.1 GCA_018710795.1 Candidatus Galligastranaerophilus gallistercoris
AACCATACGGGGAACTTCGTATCTGTTAGCCTGTCTCCAAACCGTTTCGGATTGTGATTGAACGCCGCCTACAGCGCAAAATACGGCAACAACGCCGTCCAATACACGAAGTGAACGTTCAACTTCAATTGTAAAGTCAACGTGGCCCGGGGTGTCGATTATGTTAATCTGATGCCCTTTCCAGCTTGCCGTAACGGCTGCGGATTGAATTGTAATACCGCGTTCTCTTTCTTGTTCCATAAAGTCGGTAACTGCTGCACCGTCGTGCACTTCGCCCAGTTTATGGGTTTTACCGGTATAAAATAAGATACGTTCGGTTGTCGTTGTTTTGCCTGCGTCAATATGTGCGGCAATACCGATGTTTCTTATCTTTTCAAGAGGTGTCATTCTTGGCATTTTTATTTTCCCTTTTTAAAAATTGTGTAACTAAACTACTGATTATTCTCACATAAAAACTATTTAAAGTAAAGAAAAGGGGAATTTATCCCCTTTTGTTTTAGAATTTGTAATCTCTTATTCCCTGTTCTATGTTTTTAAGATTTTTTATTACCTGTTCTTTTAAAACCGGATTATCAATCGTTTCAAGTTCTTTTTTAATTATCCTTTCTCCGGATAATTTTGTTTTATCCGAAGCGTAATCCGTTAAATATTCTTTTAAAGTCATAAGTGCGTTAGGCTGGCAGAAATTATGAATTTCTTCGTTTTTGCAAAATTTCATAAAATCCGCACCGACTCTTCCCACTCTGTAACATGCGGTGCAAAAGCTCGGGATATAATCCATATCCATAAGCCACCTTACAACCTCATCAAGGCTTCTTAAATCGGAAACATCAAATTGTGCGGAATTTTCTTCTTCTGTTTCGGGGACTGCATATCCGCCCACACTTGTTTTTGAACCGCCCGATACCTGTGTAATTCCTACATGCAAAGCTTTTTCTCTCACCGCTTTTGTTTCTCTGGTTGATACTATCATTCCCGTATACGGAACGGCAAGTCTTAAGACTGCAATAATCTTATTAAACGTGTCATCATCAATTCCGTTGTCAAAAACATCCGGGTCAATGTCATCCGCTTTTTTAATTCTGGGGACCGATATTGTATGCGGGCCGATACCGTATCTTGCTTCCAAGTGCTCCGCATGCATTACGGTGCCTACAAGTTCATATCGATATAAACTT
This sequence comes from Candidatus Galligastranaerophilus gallistercoris, assembly GCA_018710795.1. Taxonomy (GTDB): domain Bacteria; phylum Cyanobacteriota; class Vampirovibrionia; order Gastranaerophilales; family Gastranaerophilaceae; genus Galligastranaerophilus_A; species Galligastranaerophilus_A gallistercoris. Next base: position 1,179 of record DVJH01000051.1, read on the forward strand.
AAACCGTATAAAACACCTAAACCTACATCGTTTATTCCGCCTTCAAGGGCTCTGTCCATGGCTTCCGTGTGGTAGTTATAATTGTGTTTGGGACCTGTCGGATGTAATTCTTCATAATTTTTCTTATGATAGGTTTCCTGAAACAAAATATAAGTTCCGATATCCGCCGCTCTTAATTTTTTATAATTTTCAACGGTGGTTGCCGCAATATTTACGTTAACCCTTCTTATTGAGCCGTTTTTATGTTTTGTATTATAGATTGTATCAATTGATTCCAATATATATTCAATAGGGTTGTTAACGGGGTCTTCTCCGGATTCGATTGCTATTCTTTTATGCCCTAAATCCTGCAGTGCTATAATTTCCTGCCTGATTTCATCCTGAGACAATTTTTTTCTTCTTATGTGTTTATTTTTAAAATGATAAGGACAATATACGCAGCCGTTTACGCAATAATTTGAAAGATATAAAGGAGCAAACAATACTATTCTGTTTCCGTAAAAATCTTTTTTGATTTGTTCTGCCAGATGAAAAATTTCATCATTTTTTTCTTTTATGTCGCAATCCAGTAAAACCGCAGCTTCTCTATGGGTTAATCCTTTTTTTTCTTTTGCTTTTGCAATAATATCATCAATCAATTTAACATTATTTTTGTTTTCTTTTGCATATTCAAGAGTTGCCATAATTTCGTTATGGTCAATGAATTCTTCCGCTTTGTTTGATTTTACGTCGTACATTTTTATATCCTCCAAAGGCGCTGATTACGCCATAACAGTATACTAACTCTTAAAAATTAATAAACAACAAAAAATCTTTAAACTTGAAATAAGACCCCTAAAAATGTATAATAGAGCAAATGAACGACAATCTTTCTCAAAGTTTGGAAGATTACCTTGAAATTATTTACAATGAAATAAATAAAAATAATGCGGTCAAAGCAATTGATATTTCAAGGCAATTAAATGTTTCAAGAGCTTCCGTTACGGAAGCTTTAAATAAACTTGCGGAAAAAGGCTATATAAATTATGCCAAATACGGCAGTGTCGAAATTACAAAAAAAGGAACCGACAAAGCAAAAGAAATTGTTTTAAGGCACAATGAACTGACTTCATTTTTCATTAATATGGGAATTGAAGCAAAAGAAGCCGAAATTACGGCATGTAAAATAGAGCATGTGATTTCAAAAGAAATCAGCGATAAAATTCTTGTTTTTAATAAATATTGCAAAGATAATCCAGATTTTAAAAAGATATTCAAATAATTCCTTGACAATTTGTTAGGTATGCCTTACAATTTTTATATCAAATAACTTCATATCAAATTACATTTATTTATGTATTAACGGTGTAATGACAGTCAATGAGGATTTTTCCTCATTTTTTTTATTATTTTGAATTTTTTTATACCGTATACAAAAGATAATAAACATTTTTAAAGTTATCGGTTTATCTTATGTAATATTTTGATACCCTGCGCTATATTTTTCACAATTATGTCTGGTATAATACTTTTATGCGAAATTCAGGATTAAAAACTTTCTTATTATTTTTTGCCTTTATGATTGTTTTTTCTTTTAATCTGCCTTCATATGCGGAAAATTCCTGCCAATTGCAGCTTGAATTAATAGAAAAACAAATCTGGGGTTTTTCATATGACAATGAAAATGATATAGAACGAATTGAGCGTATCGAAAAACAAATTTTCGGAACAACAAGTCCGAAAAATACGCCCGATAAAAGAATTGAAAAAATAAATAAATCTCTGGGTCTTGAAACGTATAAAGAAGTTACAAGCCCTCTGTCGGAATTATACGTTCCCGAAAAAGCGGGTGAAGGCGTTGAATATCCGCAGATTGACAGATTAGAAAGTATTCTTTTGGGAAGTGTTCATAAAGAAGAAAATATTTATTCAAGACTTGAAAGATTGGAAAAAAAGGTATTCGGAACAAAACAAAAGGGTGATTTATCTCAAAGAACGGATGCTCTGAAAAACCATGTTTCGGTTAATAATGACGCAAATAACCATGGATATAAAGACCCTGCGCCGTATTTCGGAAGCAGCTATTCAAACCAATCTTATACCGAAGCTTACGGAGCATCGGATGTGCAATTACAGCTTGCGGCCCTTGAAAATCTCATGTTCAAAACTTCTTATTCAAACGAACCTATTCCAAACAGGCTCACAAGGCTTGAGAATAAAATCTTTAAAAGAGATTTTGCCGAAGATGATGACGGCATAAGATTATCAAGAATTCAAGCGGCGGCAACCGCGGGGAAAACGGCAAAATATTATGATAATAATAAAATTCAAAAATTTGCTTCGACAGGTATTCAGGCGGCAAGTATTCTTCTGATGATTTTGGCTTTGATTTTATAACTATTTAACGTCAATAACGCAAACTCCGTCTCCGCCTTCGGTGTCATCTCCGCTTCTGTATTTTAAAACGTAGGGGCTCTCATTTAAATAATTTCTTATTGCGTTCTTTAAAGCTCCCGTGCCATGACCGTGGATAACCGTAAAAGAATGAATATTTCTCATAACCGCAAGGTCAAGATGATGTTCAAGTTCATCCAATGCTTCATCAACTCTCATTCCCCTTAAATCAAGCCTCGGCGAAAAAGAAAGAGAATTATGAAAATCATCAAAAGAAACCGTAAGCTTTTTAATTCCTTTGCTTACCTTTTTATCGGTTTTTGCCAATTTTGATTTATGAACTTTTGATTTAATTAGCCCTATTTGAATTTCAACCATATCTTTGTTATCCGGATACGATTTTAATATAGCGGGCTGATTTATCCCTATAACAAGAACATTTTGCCCTAATTTAATTTCATTCCAATCAACGGGAGGATATTTATTTGAAAGTTCGTCTTCGTCTTTTGAAAACTCTTGCCTTATTTGGTTTTCAAGTTTTGCAAGCCTTGAATAGCTTCTTCTTGCAAGTTTTTCGGATTTTTCTTTTCTTAATTCGTCAAGAGTTTGCTTAATTTCTTCTCTGGCATTTTCCAAAGAAGACTGATATTTTTTCTTAAACGATTCAAGAGTTTTTTTCTTTTTATCTTTAATTTCTTTTAATTTTTCATTTAATTCTTCTTCTATTTTTTCGGATTCGGTTTTTGATTTTTCGATTTTTTTCTTATGTTCGATTAATTCCTGATGAGTTTGTTGAATTTTGTCAAAAATTTTATCATCCGGATTTGAAGATTTATTTAAAATTTCTTTTGCTTTGTTTATGATTTCATCTTTTAAGTTTAAATTTTTTGCAATATCAATCGCATAAGAGTTGCCTGCAAGTCCTATTATTAATTTATATGCGGGTTTCAGTGTTTTTGTATCAAATTCTACCGAAGCATTTTTAAAATTTTTATTACGGTATTCAAGAATTTTTAATTCCCCGAGATGTGTTGTCGTAATTGTTATAATATCTTTTTCAGCAAGGTATTCTAAAACCGCCGTTGCTAAGGCGGCACCTTCCCCGGGGTCCGTCCCTGCCATTAATTCGTCAAAAAGTATTAAATCATCTTTACCCGCCATATCTATTATACGGGCTATATTTTTTGTATGCGCCGAAAACGTTGATAACGATTGGGAAATATCCTGATTTTCTTCAATATCGGAATAAACGTTTTTAAAGGGATAAATTTCCGCATAATCACAAGGAATATGGAGCCCCGCTTTTGTCATTAAAACAAGAAGCCCTGCGGTTTTTAAAGTAACCGTTTTGCCGCCCGTATTAGAACCCGTTATTAAAAGAGAGATATAATCTTCCCCGATTTTAAAATCGTTTTTTACGAGATTTTCTTTACCGAATAACAGCGGATGATACATTGAATATAATTTAATTATTTTTTTATCCGTGATATTTGCGGGGTTTGATTTTGTTAAAATTGAATATTGAGCCTTGGCAAAAATTGCGTCTATTTCGCCGATTGCATTATATGTTTTTATAAGTTCATCTTTTATGTTATGAAATTCTGCCGAAACTTTAAACAAAATTTTTTCTATTTCCGCTTCAATTTCACATTCGATTTGTCTTATTTTATTGTTAATTCCGACAATTAATTCGGGCTCGATAAAAAAAGTCTGGTTTGTTGATGATACATCATGTACTATTCCTTTTATTTTTGATTTATCGCTTGCCTTAACCTGAAAAACCGTTCTTCCCATACGTTCCGTATATATGGTATCTTGCAGATGAACCGTAAAATCAGGGTCTTTTAACAATGAATTAATTGCGTTTTTTAAATTTTCGTTTGTCGATGATAATGAATGCCTTAATCTTTTAAGTTCAACAGAAGCGGAATCTTTAATATTAAAATTATCATCAAAAATCGAATAAATTTTGTCTTCAAGTTCTTTGTTTGAAATAAGGTTATCATAATATGCATTGTATAAATTTGTTTTATCTTTATTTTGAGAAAGATAAGTTTTCAGCCTTCTTGAGGTTGTAAGCATTTTTGTTAAATCAATAATATTATCAATACTTAATTTTAAAACCGTTAAAATTTTATCGGGATTAGAGGCGGAATATAGCGGAAGCGAATTTGTACCGTTTGAATCAAGAATTTCTTTTGCTTCCGTTGTTAAATTCAGCAGATATTCTATTTCTGCCTTTATTTCGGAAGGAATTAAAGACAAAATATTTTGTCTTCCGATTTCGGTTTTTGTATATGATGATATAATTTCAAGAACTTTATCAAATTCAAGAGCTTTTAAATATTTATTTTTATCGTATGACGGCATTTTTACTTCCTTTGTTTTCATTTTAACAAATAAAGCAATTTTTATATCAAAAAAGTTTTTATTAAAACATAAGCACACTTTAAGGATTTTTAAGGTTGATAGGAGTTAATCATTATTCAATAACGGAAGATGCACTTAATAATCGTTTAAATGACGATGCAATTTATTATGTGTCCGAAGCGAACAGAGATTCGGACGTTATTGAAAATGAAAACAAATTCAATATTTTTAAACCCTATAATGCCCCGCAGCATTTTAACAAAACAACAAAAGAAGAAGGGCTTAATTTTCTTGAAAATGCGCAGGATGTGGTAATTGATGATTTAAAAGAAGCCTCAAAAACCGATGACGATGAAGCCTATGCTCAGGCTTTGTATGATTTCGGGCGCCTGAGCCATTGCATTCAGGATTTTTATTCTCATACAAACTGGATAAATCAAACAGGTCCCGAAGTAAAAATTTGGAATGAAACCATAGATGAGCTTGATAATGTTAAAACAACGAATTACGGCGTTATTTCACAATTTTTTGATATGATTAATCCGTTCTTTAAAATGTATGCCGAAAGCAACTATGATTCTTTATACGAAGGAAATTCAAAAGTTTCTCATTATACGATGAATAAAGATGAAAAAGGAACGCTTGCCGATGTATTGTATGAAAAAAATACGGGCACAAGCGGATTTGAGCTTGCAATGAAAGACGCTTCCGTTCATACCGAACAAAAATGGGAAGAAATTATGGATGAATTAAAGTCCGAACTGACGGATGAAGAATTTGACAATCTGCGGGAAAACCTTGATGATTTTGATTTATCTGCGGATATATTTGATGAAAACAGGGATGAATACAGGCAAAATTTTGAAGAAGATATGGAAGACAAAACCTAAATCATAATATTTTTCATCTCGGATAAAATGCCCTGTTTGATTTCAAGAGTATCGGTTCCTAAGTTTTCCAATATTTTCATGGCAACGCAGTCTTTAATTTTTGTAATTGCATATAAAATATGTTCGGACATGATTTTTTCTTTGCCGTGGTTTTTTGCCGCTTCGTATGCTATTTCAAGAAGTTTTTTTGCTCTTTGTGTGTATTTTATGCTGCCGTTTTCTTCAAAAACATCGTCGCCGATTAAATTTTCAACCTGAAGCCTTGCATCTTTCAGAGTTATTCCGAGTTTATCAAGAACCGCCGCCGCAACACCGTTTTTATAAGCAAGAATACCGAGAAGAATCATCTCCGTTCCTATTATATTTTTATTCAAATTTATGCACTCGGCTTTTGCGAGCCTTAAAATCGCAAGAGTTTCGGGCATGGTTTTTGCGCCCGTGTTTAATTCTTTTGTAAGCTGTTCTTCCAAATCTGTCTTATAGCCCGTTAATTCTTTTATTATTTTGTATGCAATGCCCGTTTTAGCTTTTAAAACGCCCAATATTATATGTTCAGGCTTAATTTCAACGCTTCCGAATTCTTTTGCGGCTTCAAAAGTATTCAGCATTGCTCTGAAGGCGTTAGGGGTAAAGATAATCTGCCTTTCTCCGTATTCTTCCGAACGGTTTGAAAAAGTTTTTAATTTTTCGTCAAACGCTTCTTTTGTAATGCCGTATTTTTCAAGTATTTTAACTATATCGGAATCCCTTATATCAAGAACGGATTCAACTATCTGTTCCGTTCCCAGAATTTCATAACCGTACGTTGAAAGTTTTGATTTTGCGGAACTTAAAAGGTTGGATAATGAATTTTCGGTAAAAATCGTATCAACTTTTTTAAAAAACTGTTTTGAATTGTTGTCTTCATCTTCTTCGGGGTGTTTAAAAGCGCTTTTTTTGGCTTTTTTGTTTAAAACGCCTTTTATATTTGAAATTACTTTTTCTTCTTCAAAATTAAATTCTTTTAAAATTTCACAGGCGCCCGAATCTTTTGAATTAAAAATTGCAAGAGCAATATGAAACGGGGTTACGAGAGAATTGTTGTAAAATTTTGCAATTTCCATCGTTTTTTCCAAAATATCTTTTGCACCCGTTGAAAAAGGGATAAATTCACCGTTTTTGGGTTCTTTTTTTAAATTAATTTTTCTGTTTATTTTTTCTTTCAGTTCGTTAATATCTATATCATGCACACCGATTAATTTTGCCTGAACACCTTTTGCCGCAAGCACAAGCCCCAGTAAGAGATGCTCCGAATAAACTTTGTCGGCGCCCGAATTTCCCGCTTGTATTTGAGCGTTCATAACAATATCAATTGCTTTTTGGGTGAACTTTTCAAACATTTTAAAATCTTACATCAAATTAATAAAGTTGTATAGTATTAAAGCACGTAAAAATTTTTACGGGCTTTAAAAATTTTATTTATTTGCCAAATCCTTGTAGGAATTTTTAAACATATCCGAATATGTCGTGTGCAATAATTCATGAGCTTTATGACTGTTGGGATTTTCAAGAAATTCTTTATACAGCTTTTGAATATCCGGATTTTCATGGGATTTTCTGCACTTAAGCTCTTTATCTTCTTTATATAACCCTTCAGCTCTCAATTCTTTTATTTTTGAATCATCGCAGCTTCTCGGCTGTCCGCCGCCGTTAACACAGCCCCCTGGGCATGCCATAACTTCAAGAAGCTGAAAATCGGCTTTTCCTTCTTTTAATTCTTTAATTGATTTTTCGGCTTCTTTTAGCGTAGATACCACTCTTATTTTAACTTTTGTTCCTTTGATATCAACAATCGCTTCTTTTGTCCTGTGGTTTTTATCGACTCCTCTTAACGGTATAAAATCAAGGTTTTGAAGAGTTTCTTTGGTTACAAATTCGTATGCGGTTCTGACTGCAGCTTCCGCAACACCGCCCGAGGCGCCAAAAATTGTACCCGCTCCGGTATATGTTCCGAAGGGCGAATCATTGGCTTCGGGTTTTATTTTTGCAAGGTTAATTCCTGCCGATTTTATCATTTTTGCAATTTCCTGCGTTGTCAAAACAACATCGGTTTCAAATCTGCCGTCTTTCATCAGCTGTCCTCTGATTGCCTCCGCTTTTTTTGCGGTGCAGGGCATAATGGAAATTACGTAAAGATTTTCTTTATCATATCCTTCAAAATATTTTGGCACCACTTCTTTTATAACGGGAGAAAGCATTCCCTGGGGAGATTTGCAGCTTGATAAGTGTTTTAATAATTCAGGGTGCTGCGTTTCTAAATATCTTACCCATGCAGGGCAGCAGGAAGTGAATAAAGGAAGGTTTTCTCCTTTATTTAATCTTTCGATAAATTCGCTTGCTTCTTCCATAATCGTAAGGTCGGCAGAGAAATTTGTATCAAAGATTAAATCAAACCCCAACTGTCTTAATGCCGCATTTAATTTTCCTATAACATTATCTCCGGGGTTAAGCCCGAATTCTTCACCCAGTGCAACACGAACCGAAGGTGCCATTTGAACTGCGGTTTTTTTGGTTTTGTCGTTTATAATATCCCAGACTCTTTCAATATCTGATTTAATCGTTAAAGCGCCCGTCGGGCAGACTGCCTGACATTGACCGCAAAATACACAGTCAACGCTTCCCAATGTTCTTCCCGCAAAGGGCTGAACCGTTGTTTTGGAGCCTCTGTTTGCAAACCCCAATACGCTATGACCCTGAAATTCATGGCATGCTCTGACGCATGCGCCGCATAATATGCATTTATTCGGGTCTCTTACGATTGAAGGGTTAAGATTGTCCACGGGTAAAAAGTCCTGCGGTTTTTTCTTTGCAAATCTTATATCTTCTATGCCGTATTCCTGAGCGTATTTTTGAAGTTCGCAATTGCCCGATTTATTGCAGGTTGTACATTCTCTGTCGTGGTTTGCAAGCAACAATTCAAGAACGATTTTTCTTACTCTTCTTGTCTTTTCCGTATTGGTATGAATTCTAAGCCCGGGTTCAGGCGGCATCGTGCAGGAAGATTGAAGCCCTCTGCCTTCAATTTCCACAACGCACATTCTGCAAGCGCCGTATTGGGTCAAATCCGGTCTGTAACAAAAAGTCGGAACGTTGAAACCGTTGTTTCTTATAACTTCAAGAAGATTCGGTTCGTTTGTATATTCGCATTCTTTATTATTTATAAATAACGTATTTGTCATAATTTATCCTCTCATCTTACACAAGTGAAATTGCCTTAAACGGACAGCTTGAAATACATGCGCCGCATTTAATACATTTTGCCTGAACGATTTTATGCGGATTTTTAACGCTGCCTTCAATTGCTCCCACGGGGCAGTTTCTTGCGCATTTTGTACAGCCCTTGCAAAGTTCTTCGTTGATTTTATATGTTTTAAGAGCGCTGCAAACGCCGGCGGGACATTTTTTGTCTTTAATGTGTGCTATATATTCGTCCCTGAAATATTTTAGAGTTGATAAAACGGGGTTTGGAGCCGTTTTACCCAGCCCGCACAACGATCCTTCTTTAACCGCAAGAGCGAGTTCTTCAAGAGTATCCAAATCTTTCATTTCGCCGTCGCCTCTTACGATTTTTTCGAGGATTTTTAACATGTTTTTTGTGCCTTCGCGGCAGGGAACGCATTTTCCGCAGGATTCGTTCTGCGTAAAGTGCATAAAGAATCTTGCAACTTCAACAATACAGGTGTCTTCGTTCATAACGACAAGACCGCCCGAACCTACCATGGCACCCGCTTTAATTAAGTTATCGTAATCCATCGGAATATCAAGATGTTCTTCGGTTAAGCATCCGCCTGAGGGACCTCCGATTTGAACGGCTTTAAATTTTTTATTGTTTCTGATACCGCCGCCGATATCAAAAATAATTTCTCTTAAAGTTGTTCCCATCGGAACTTCAATAAGACCCGTATTATTTACTTCGCCCGTAAGAGCAAAAGTTTTTGTACCTTTCGATTTTTCCGTTCCGAAAGATGAGAACCAATCGGCCCCTTTATCGATAATAACGGGAACGTTTGCAAGCGTTTCAACGTTATTAATCAAAGTGGGGCGTCCAAATAAGCCGCAATTTGCTGGGAACGGCGGTTTTGGTCTCGGCATGCCTCTTTCACCTTCAATTGAAGCCATTAATGCGGTTTCTTCGCCGCAAACAAATGCGCCTGCGCCTTCTTTAATGTGTATATCAAAGTTAAAGCCGCTTCCCATAATATTTTTGCCTAAAAAACCTCTTTCTTCGGCCTGTTTGATTGCAATTCTCAAACGTTTAATCGCAAGAGGATATTCGGCACGAACATAAATATATGCTTCATCCGCTCCGATTGCAAAACCTGCAATCGCCATTCCTTCAAGAAGTTTATGCGGGTCGCCTTCCATAACGGATCTGTCCATAAAAGCGCCCGGGTCGCCTTCATCACCGTTGCATACAACGTATGATTTTCCGCCTCTGTTTGCTGCGGTAAATCTCCATTTTCTTCCCGTAGGGAAACCTCCGCCGCCTCTGCCTCTTAAACCGGATTTTTCTATTTCTTCAATAACCGCTTCAGGGTTATTTTGTTCAAGAACTTTTGATAAAGCTCTGTATGCACCTTTTGCTATTGCTTCATCAATACATTCGGCGTTAATTTCACCGCAATTTTTCAAAGATGTCCTTGATTGTTTTGCATAAAAATTGATTTCTTCGTTTTTATAAACGTGAGCATTTGTTTTAGGGTCCGTATATAAAAGTCTTTCAACGGGTTTTCCGTCTTTTATGTGGCTGTTTATTATCTCTTCCACATCATCGGGTTTTACTTTAACATATGTAATATCAAAATCGGGAATTATAACCAAAACTCCCTGTTCGCAAAAACCGTGGCAGCCGGTGGGCACGGTTACCATTTTTTTATGTTCGGATAAAATGCCGACATCGGCGCCCAATTCTTTAAATTTTTCGATTACTTCATTTGAACCGTTTGCGATACATCCGGTTCCGTTGCACACCAAAACCCTTAAACCCTGATTTTTAATTGATTCTTCGGCTTTTTTTTGTTCTTCTTTTATATCAATGCTTAACTTTTTAACTTCTGTTTCCATAGGTTATCCCTCTTGTTCCTGTGCAACTATTGTATCAATAACTATTTTTACGGCATCCGGTGTCATCTGCGGATAAACTTTTCCGTTAATGACCACAACCGGCGCAAGTCCGCAGGCGCCGAGGCAGCTTACGGTTTCAACGGAAAATAACCCGTCTTTGGATGTAAATTTCCCTTCTTCGAGGTTAAATCTTTGCGTTAAATATGTATAAACAGGCATTGACCCTCTTACATGGCATGCCGTTCCGTCGCAGCATTTAACTTCATATTTTCCTTTCGGCTCAAGCGAAAACTGCGCATAAAAAGTTGCCACCCCATATACTTCTGCGGGCGACAATCCTTCAATTTTTGTTCCGATATATGCAATTGCTTCCTGCGGTAAAAATCTGAATTCTTCCTGAACTTTTTGAAGAATTGCAATCAGATTTTGTTTTTTTGCGCCGATAGAAGCTATAATGTCATCAACTTTTTTAAAATTGACGGCACAGGGTGTTTCAGTGCTCATAACAATCTCCTTTACTAACTGACAGCCTAGAATAAATTATTGCACATCGAATTAATTAAATCAAATATTAAAAAATTGCTTAAAAGACCCGTTTAAATTATACTGATAATCAAGATTGACAGGAATACACCAAAATGGAAAAACAGGAACATAAAATTACCGTATGCCTCGGAAGTTCGTGCTTTGCAAGAGGAAACGAAGAACATTTGAGTTTTATCGAAAAATACATTGAAGAAAATAATCTGAAAGCAAATATAGAAATCTCGGGTTCAAGATGTGAAGGAAAATGCGCAACGGGACCCAATATCACAATAGACGGAACATTATATTCGGAAATCACAAACGAAAAGCTGAAAGAAATTCTGGATAAAATAAAAGGATAAATAACCTATGGATAAACTCTACCCCGTTTATACCCTGAATAACGAATGCCATGACTGTTATAAATGTGTAAGGGAATGCCACGTTAAAGCGATAAGCGTTAAAAACGGGCATGCATCGGTTATGAGCGACAAATGCATAGCATGCGGAAATTGTGTTAAAACCTGCCCCAATAACGCCAAAAGAGTAAGAGATGATGTTGAAAAAGTTAAAAATCTTTTCAGAGCGGGGGCAGAAGTTTATGTATCTTTAGCTCCGAGCTGGAGGGGCATTTTTGAACATTCAAGCTCTAAAATGATTGCAATTTTAAAAAAACTGGGCTTTAAGGGAGTAAGCGAAACGGCGCTCGGAGCACAGGAAGTTTCGATTGAAACGGCAAAAATAATGAATGAACAAACAAAAGGGCTTTTTATTTCAAGCGCATGCCCCGTTGTTGTTGATTATATAAGGCTCTATAATCCCAAGTTTACTAAAAATATTGTACCCATAGCATCTCCCGCCCTGACCCATGCAAAAATGCTTAAAAAAACGCTTGGCAATCATATCCATGTTGTTTTTATAGGTCCCTGTATCGCAAAGAAAAATGAATCCGATCATAATCCCGATTTAATAAGCGCTTCTTTAACTTTTGAAGAATTAAGATTATGGGTTCAGGAAGATTTCATTCCCGTTCAGGATATTGAATACACCGAAGATGATATCTTTATCCCTTATGCTGCTAACGAAGGCACGCTTTATGCCGTTGAAGGCGGCATGAACGAAACAATAAAACGGGGCGGCATATCCGATGACGTACAATTGTTAAATATAAGCTCGATTGAAAACCTTGAAAAAGCATTATCGGGGTTAGACCCGGATATATTGGACAAAAAAATATTTATCGAAGCTCTATCCTGTAACGGCGGATGTTTGGCGGGTCCCTGTTCATCAACCAAAAAACCCGAACTTTTAAGAGTCAGCGATGTTTTATCAAAAGTAAACTACAGAGACGAAATTCCCAAAACTCCGGATACTGTAGTTGAAAAAGATTATGAAAAGAAAGATTTGAATAAACCCGTATACAGCTATGAAAATATAACCGAGGCGCTTAAAAAAGTCGGTAAATATACGGAAGAAGATGAATTAAACTGCGGCGGCTGCGGATACAATACCTGCAGAGAACTTGCCTGTGCTTTAATTTCGGGCGAAGCCGAGCCTTCAATGTGCGTTTCATATATGAGAAAAATCGCAATGCAAAAAGCGGCGGCAATGCTCAGGTGTATGCCTTCGGCAAGCGTTATGGTGGATAAAGATTTAAGAATAGTGGAGACAAACGAAGCGTTTATGAAAATGTTTTGTTCCGATATGCTTGATATATTCCCCGAAGGCATAAACGGTGCCAGCATAGACAGAATTGTCGATTTTGCGGATATTTTTAAAGAAACATTGAAAACCCAAAAGGATATTCATAAAGAACACTATCCCCTGAATAACAGAATTTATGACATCAGCGCATTTTCAATCGAGAAAAATGAATTGGCGGGCGCCATTATAACCGATGTAACGCAAAGTGAAATGGGAAGAGAAAAAATTGCACAAAGAGCCCATGAAGTCATAAACAAAAATATTGCAATAGTTCAGGAAATTGCCTGTTTATTGGGCGAGCATATGGTTGAAACGGAATTATTATTAAGCACCATTGCACAGGATTACGATACCAATGATTCCGGAGATAAAAAATAATGTTTATCGACATAGATTGTGCGCAGGAGAAAAAATATAATCAAAATACCTACGGCGATTATTTTTTATCAAAAAGATACCCCGATAAAGGCGAATTGATTGCCGTTTTATCGGACGGGCTCGGAAGCGGAATTAAAGCAAATATTCTTGCGACAATGACTGCGACCATGCTCTTAAAATTTGTTGAAGCGGGAACCAATATAAAAACCGCCTGCGAAGTTATAATGAACAGTCTGCCCGTTTGTCAGGTAAGAAAAATAAGCTATTCAACATTTTCTGCCGTACATTGCAATGAAGACGGAGAAGTTAAAATTGTGGAAGAAGGCAACCCGCAATTTATATATATAAGCGACGGTAAAGTCATCGAACCCGAATTTAAAGTTATTGATTCCGATACTTTTAAAAACAGGCATATGCACGTTTATAAATTAAATTTAAAACTCGGCGACAGATTAATTTTTTGTTCGGACGGAGTTACACAGGCGGGGCTCGGGAGCAGCAATTTAAAACTGGGCTTAAGAAGACAGGGGCTGATTGAATATCTTCTTGAAAAAATTAAAGAAAACCCCGATATTTCAAGCAGCGACCTTGCAAAATTTGTCGTAAGGGTTGCCGTTAACACAGAACCCGACAGAAAACCCAAAGATGATACGTCCTGCGCCGTTATATATTACAGAAACCCGAGATACGCCCTTATCTTTACGGGTCCTCCCTATCATCAGGAAAAAGATAACGAATATGCAAACGAATTTATAAATTCAAAATCTAAAAAAGCGATAGCCGGAGGCACAACGGCAAATTTAATCTCAAGAGAACTGAATATTCCGATTAAATGCAATGTTGCAAAAAGTGCGGGAAAATTGCCCGCAGTATCTTATATGGAAGGAATTGACCTTGTAACGGAAGGAATTTTAACTCTGACAAGAACCGTTGAATATCTGGAAAACGGCTTTCACGGCAAAGAAAAAGATGCGGCATATGAATTAATGCAATTTTTATTAAGCAGTGATTGCATTGAATTTATGGTTGGTGCAAAATTAAATCAGGCACATTACGATCCTAATCTGCCGATTGAAATTGAAATCAGAAAAAACATAATCAAAAAAATGGCAAAGATTTTGGAAGACAAGTATATTAAAAAAGTAACCGTACGTTATATATAAGGAGAAAAAATGAATACAATCACGGTAAAAATTTGTATGGGTACAACCTGTTTTGTAATGGGTGCTTCAAGCTTGCAGGAATTAACCGATATAATTCCTTCCAGATACGGAGAAAAAGTTGAAGTTCAGGGGGTGCCGTGCCTTGAATTTTGCAACGCAAGCACGGAAGCAAGAGCTCCTTATGTTACGGTTGATGATAAAGTCGTAATGAATGCTACGGTGGAAAAAGTAATAGAAGAAATTGAAAGAAAACTAAACAATGGATAAAAATAATCAGGCAGCACACTTAAAAAAAGAAATTTTAATTAAAACCATAAAAGCTTTTTTATCGGATGATTTTCCCGAAAATACAAGGCTTATTCCTTTTGATATGCGCCCTAAAGGTTCCGAAGTTCCTTACAGGTGCTGTATATATAAAGAAAGAGAAATTTTAAGGAACAGAATTATAGCAACTTTAGGCTTTCCGATGGAAGGCGCCGATGAGAGGGTTTTATTATCCGATTACGCTAAAGAAGCGCAAAAAAGAGAAAAGCCCGATGAACACACTCTGACCGTTTTGGAATCGGCCTGCAAAGGGTGCGTTCCGAACAGAATATTCGTAACGGATTTATGCCAAGGGTGCGTTGCAAGACCTTGCCTTGAAAATTGTAAATTCGGCGCAATTACGATTGTTAACGGAAAATCTCAAATTGACAGTTCAAAATGCAAAAACTGTACAAAATGCATGCAGGTATGCCCCTACCATGCGATAGTAAAAATTATTGTTCCTTGTGAAAACGCATGTCCTGTTGATGCTATTTCAAAAGATGAACAGGGCCATGCAAGAATCGATTTTGACAAATGTATAACCTGCGGCAAATGTGTTGCAAGCTGCCCGTTCGGCGCAATCCATGAAAAAAGCCAGATAATAGACATTTTAACCAAAATTAAACAGGGTAAAAAGGTTGTAGCGATGATGGCGCCTTCGGTTGCAGGGCAATTACCATGCAATATTTATCAATTAAAAACCGGTCTTTTAAAATGCGGTTTTTATGATGTGTTTGAAGTTGCGCAAGGAGCGGATATTACGGCAACAAACGAAGCAAAAGAATTTATCGAAAGAACGGAAAAGGGCGATAAATTTATGACGACATCCTGCTGTGCGGGGTATAATAACCTTGTAGATAAGCACTTAAATGAAATTAAACCCTTCAGATCCGATACCAAAACGCCTTTATATTATACGGCTGAAATCGTAAAACAAAAATACCCCGATGCAATAAGCGTTTTTGTGTCTCCCTGCGTTGCCAAAAAAAGCGAAGCTCTGAAAAATGAAAATATTGATTATGTGATGAATTATGAAGAGCTGGGAGCGCTTTTTGTAGCAAATAAAATTGAAGTCTCGGAACTTGAAGAAACCAAATTTGAAATTGAAGCTTCAAAAGAGGGGAGAAATTTCGGAATTCTGGGCGGCGTTGCAAAATCGGTTGAAGCCGCAAATCAAAATAAAGTTGAAATT
>DVJH01000052.1 GCA_018710795.1 Candidatus Galligastranaerophilus gallistercoris
GACATAGGATTAATCGGTTCAAAAAAATGTTTAAGCAATATGCTTTTAAAGTGCCCCGAAAACATGGCTTTATATGATGAAGTTTGCAGCAGGCTGAATATTGAAAATGTAAGAATAAAATATATAGCAGGTACGGTTTTTATTGTGCGCGCTCACCTTATGAAATTTTTCCAAACGGCTGACATTAAAGAATCAGATTTTGAACACGTAATTAAAAATGAAGGCGGCGGTACGATTGCCCATGTTATAGAAAGGCTTTTTGCTTCCGTTGTAATAATAAACGGTTATAAGGTATACGGCATTGAAGAAACAATAGAACCATTTAGTTTTATCTGGCTGAAAAATATTCTGAGAAAAGTTTTCTTAATCGAAAACAGGCAAAATAATAAAATAATATATATTTTCGGCATTCCTTTTAAAATAAGCAGATATGCATATGATATTGTCGGAAATTCCAATCAAATATTAATTTTGGATGAAAATGACAACGCTAAAAAATTAAGAAAAAGAAAAATAAAAGGGCTTGAAATTAATATAAAAGGGGACGGCAATTTAATAAGGATTGCTCCGGGTGCAAAATTTAAAAATTCTTCAATTGAAATATCTTCCGATCAAAATGAAATCATAATTAATTCCCCCCGTTATACGATTGAAAATATGCACATTATGATGTCTGAAGGCAGCAATAAAAGCCTGCATATTTTAAAGGGAGCAAAAATAAAAAATTTGAATCTTGAAATGAATAAACAAAACTGTATTCTTATAACGAAAGAAAACGAACTGATAGATTCAAAAGAAATATTCTATAATCAACTCCCGAATTCCTTATAAACAAACGATTAACGGATTATTAGCTTTTAAATCCTTAAATTTTGATTAAATTTATAAGTTTTTTTAAAAAACGGAGCGATAATTCATATTGTTAAAGGAACAGATGATAGTTGAAAGGAGTTAATTATGAAATTCTTAATTAAAAAATCACCTGACAATTTTATCAAATCAGTTAACGACGAGATAAGTTCAATTTTAAACAGAAACTTTGACAGCTTTTTCCCCGAATACATTTTAAACGAGGGAATGGATGATAAGTATGCAATGCCTGTTGAAATTCATGAAAAAGACGATGAATACAATATAAAGGCTGAACTCCCCGGAGTTAAAAAAGAAGATTTGGATATTGATATAGATAAAAATTATCTTACAATCAATGCCAAACGTCATGAAGAACATAAAGAAGATACAAAAGGCTTTAGAAAATCCGAATTCAAATACGGCGAATTTTCAAGAACGGTTTATTTCCCTCAGGAAGTTGACGTTGAAAAAACAAAAGCCAAACTTGAACATGGTATTTTATCGATTGAAGCCCCGAAAATTGCGGCTGAAAAAGCAAATACCAAAAAATTGTCGGTTGAATAATTTAAAATTGATAACGACAGATAAGCCCTTTCATTTGAAAGGGCTTATCTTTTTAATGATAAATCGCAAATTTTAAATCATCGTCTTTTTTATTTTTAAATAATTTATATGCTTCAAGTATATCGTTAAATTTGAATTTCTTAGTTATTAAAAAATCGGTTGAAATAATTCCTTTTGAAATTAAATTTAAAAGTTCATCGCAATATATAGCGTCAACCCCGCCCGTTTTAAAGGTTAAATTTTTTCCGTACATATTGGGAAGCGGCAAAATTTGATTATTTTCATACATTGCAACAACGCCTATTATTGAATTTGCCCTTGCAATTTTATAAGACAATTCAAAAGTATTATCTCCGCCCGCAGCTTCAATGACACCGTCAAAGCCTCTTTTATTTGTTAATTCTTTTGTTTTTTCTTCAACATTATCAATCAAAGGATTGATTATATAGTCGCAAAATCCTTTATTTAAAGCAAATTCAAGCCTTTTTTGATTAATATCGATAACGGTTATTTTTTTAGCGCCTAAAATTCTTGATGTTACCATAGAGCACAACCCGACGGGTCCCGCCCCTATAATTGCAATATTGTCGCCTTTTTTGATTTCAATCATTTTTGATGCAAAATATCCGCTTGATAAAATATCGCCGACAAATAAAGCGTTTTCAAAACTTAAGTTATCGGGAATTTTATTTAACGAGCTGTCGGCATAAGGAATTCTTGCAAATTCGGCATGTCCGCCGTTTATTGTGCAGCCTAAGTCCCAGCCGCCCTTTTCACAATTATTTATAAAACCTTTTTTGCAAAAAAAACATTCATTGCAAAAAGTTATGCAATTAACGGAAACTCTGTCTCCTTTTTTTATTTTTTGAACTTCGCTTCCCGTTTCAATAACGGTTCCGCTAAATTCATGGCCTAATGCGATATTATTTTTTGCCCTCGGCACAAATCCTTCTATTATATGTAAATCGCTTGTGCAGATTGATGAAACCTCAACCTTTATAATTGCATCTTTAGGGTCAAGAATCTTCGGGTCATCTGTTTCTTTTAGTTCAATTTTATTTTTAAAATCTTTATTATAAACAAGCGCTTTCATAAAATTAATATCCCTCCTTTGTTATTCAAGGTCCGGAGATAATCACATAATTTATAACCGTTTCTTCCGTTTGAATAACTTTAACATTTCCGAATTTATTTTACGTCATATAAAAATTGCAAATTTTAAAAATTGTAAAATAAACACTTGCAAAAAAGTAAAATTATGTTTAAAATAAAACAATCTTAAATAAAAGGAAAAACTTTTGAAAAACTCTTCTTTAAAATCAGCTCAAATCCGACGTCAAGGCCGTAGTTTTTAAGGTCTTATAAAGGATTTTGCTTAAATTTTAGAGAATTTTAATTTATAAAAAGTTTAGTTTTAAAGCCTTATATGACCTTAAATTAAAGTCGTATAAGGCTTTTTTGTTTTTGTTTAATTTAAAGGAGAAAAAATGAACATATCTGAAAATTTAAAAAATAAACACTTTATTAATCTTGAAGATTTTACCCCCGATGAATTAAAAGGGCTGATTGATTTAGCGCTTGAATTAAAAAAGGAAATCAAGCAAAAAGGCTCAATTGATATTCTGAAAGGCAAAAATCTGGTTATGTATTTTTCAAAACCCTCTTTAAGAACAAGATTAAGTTTTGAAATCGGTATGGCAAAATTGGGCGGAAATTCTTATGTTATAAAACAGGACGAAATTATTCTCGGGAAAAGAGAATCAATTGAAGATACATCAAGGGTAATTTCAAAATACGCCGATGCGGTTACGATAAGAACCTTTGCGCACAATGACGTTGAAACTTTTGCAAAATATTCATCAATTCCAACTATAAATGCCCTAACGGATCTTTCCCACCCCTGCCAGATTATGGCCGATATTTTAACGATTTATGAAACATATAAATCATATAAAGGTCTGAAACTTAATTACGTAGGAGACGGCAACAACGTAACAAACAGTCTTTTAACGGGCTGCGCTTCTTTCGGGATTGATATAACCGTATCAAGCCCGAAGGGGTTTGAACCCGATACAAATGAAATAAATAAGGCAAAAGAAATTGCAAAAAAAACGGGTTCAAAAATTGAAATCATAAACGACCCGGCTCAAGGTGCAAATGGTGCGGATATAATCTATACCGATGTTTGGACATCAATGGGACAGGAAGCGGAAGCGGAAAAAAGAAAAGAAATATTTAAAGAATATCAAATAAATGAAAATCTTATGAAGCACGCAAATAAAGACGCAATCATTCTTCATTGTCTGCCTGCACATAAGGGTGAAGAAATTGATTTTGATACATTTGAAAAATATTCAAAAACCGTATTCAATCAGGCAGAAAACAGAATGTGGGCACAAATGGCAATTTTATTATCGGTTATAAAATAAGGAGAAAAAATTATGAAAGAAAAAGTTATTCTTGCATACTCGGGCGGTTTGGATACAACGGTTATTATTCCGTGGCTTAAAGAAAACTATGATTATGACGTTGTTGCAGTCTGCGTTGATGTCGGACAGGGAACGGAAACGGACGGTCTTGAAGAAAAAGCGCTTAAAACGGGTGCCGTTAAATATTATTTATTAAACGTTGAAGATGAATTTGTTGTCGATTATGTTTATCCGACCGTGAAAGCAGATGCCGTATATGAAGGAAAATATCTTTTAGGTACATCAATCGCAAGACCTTTAATTGCAAAAAAACTCGTTGAAATTGCACATAAAGAAAATGCAACCGCAATTTGCCACGGCGCAACGGGCAAAGGAAACGATCAGGTAAGGTTTGAGCTCGGCATAAAAGCGCTTGATCCCGATTTAAAAATAATTGCACCGTGGAGAATCTGGGATATCCAATCAAGAGAAGATGAAATCGAATATCTTATAAAAAGAGGAATTGAAGTTCCGATGAAAAAAGGCGACACTTATTCAAGAGATAAAAACCTCTGGCACTTATCCCATGAAGGTTTGGAACTTGAAGACCCTTCAATTGAACCCGATTATGAAAAAATTCTTCACCTGTCGGTAACGCCTGAAAATGCACCCGATAAACCCGAATACGTTGAAATTGAATTTGAAAAAGGAATTCCCGTTAAAATTAACGGCAATTCATATTCACCGTCAGGCATGATTAAAAAATTGAATGAAATTGGCGGCAAAAATGCAATCGGAACAATTGATCTGGTTGAAAACAGAGTAGTCGGGATGAAATCAAGAGGCGTATATGAAACCCCCGGAGGGACAATTCTTTATGCCGCCCATAAAGAACTTGAATATTTATGCCTTGATAAACAAACGCAATCTTTTAAATCAATCGTATCAAACAAATTTGCCGAACTTGCATATTCGGGCGAATGGTTTACGCCCTTAATGGAAGCATTGATTGCCTTTGTCGATGAAACGCAAAAAACCGTAACGGGAACCGTTAAATTAAAACTCTATAAAGGAAACATAATTCCCGCAGGCGCAAAATCACCGTATTCATTATATAATGAGTCGTTGGCAAGTTTTACCACGGGCGAATTATATAACCATAAAGATGCCGAAGGCTTTATTAATCTTTTCGGTCTGCCCTTAAAGGTAAGAGCGCTTGTAAATAAGAAAAACAACGTAAAGGAGCTTGTATAATAAATGAATGCAACAAAACAGCTTTGGGGTTCAAGATTTTCTAAACCCTTGGATAAAAAAACAAACGATTTTAACTCATCATTATCTTTTGATTATATTTTGTATAAGTATGATATTAAAGGCTCAATCGCACATACAAAAATGCTTTCAGAACAAAATATAATAACAAACGATGAAAAAGAAAAAATCGTCAATGCATTGAATGAGATATTATCCGAAATAGACGAAGGAAAAATTCAATTTGATTTTGAATATGAAGACATTCATACGTTTATAGAAAAGCTGCTTGTTGATAAAATCGGGGATACGGGCAAAAAAGTTCACACCGCAAGAAGCAGAAATGATCAGGTGGCGCTTGATATAAGGCTTTATTTAAAAGACGAGATTAAAAATATACAAAAACTTTTAATCAAATTAATTGAAACCTTAATTTCAATCCAAGAAGACAACCTTGAAACTTTAATGCCCGGATATACCCATCTTCAAAGAGCGCAGGCAACAACATTATCCCATCATACGGGCGCATACGTCGAGATGTTTAAAAGAGATAAATCAAGGCTTGATGATGTTTATTCAAGAGTAAATATCCTGCCTTTGGGCGCCTGCGCTCTTGCGGGAACCCCGCATAACATAAACAGATATAAAACGGCGGAATATCTGAATTTTGGCGATATATGCCTTAATTCAGCGGATGCCGTATCGGACAGAGATTTTATAATTGAAACTCTTTCGTCATTATCAATTCTTATGACCCACATAAGCAGAATGGCGGAAGAAATTATTATCTGGTCGAGTTTTGAATTCAAATTTATTGAACTCGATGATTCCTATTCAACGGGAAGTTCGATTATGCCGCAAAAGAAAAACCCCGATATTATGGAATTATTAAGGGGAAAAACGGGAAGAGTATTCGGGTCTTTAATAAATATTCTGACCGTAATGAAAGGACTTCCTCTTGCATACAATAAAGATATGCAGGAAGATAAAGAACCGCTTTTCGATTCAATAAACACGGTTAAAAACTCGCTTTCGATAATTCCGGATGTCATAAAAACAATGAAGATAAATAAAGATAATATGTTTAATGCGCTAAAACAAGGTTTTATTGACGCAACGGACGTTGCCGATTATCTTGTGAAAAAAAATGTCTCTTTCAGAGATGCGCATAATATATCGGGCAATATAGTTTCATACTGCATAAAAGAAAATAAAACGATACAAGACTTAAAAATCGATGAATTTAAAAGCTTTTCACCCTTGTTTGAAGACGACATTCATTTTGCGATTGATTTTAAAAATTCAATCAACGCCAAAAAAGTCATAGGTTCTCCTTCAATTGAGGCAATGAAAAAAGTAATCGAAATAAATAAAAACTGGCTTAAAGATAACGAGGTATAAAAAATTGGGAAAAATTAAAGCTGCAATTATAGGTTCAACGGGATATACAGGCGCACAGCTTGCGGCACTGTTATATAACCACAGAGAAGTTGAAATAAAATATTTAACTTCCAAAACTTATCTTAATCAAAAATATTCCGATATCTATCAAAATTTTAACTCAATATCGGATATAATCTGCACCGAAGATGAGCTTGAAGAAATTTCAAAAAATGTCGATGTTATTTTCCTTGCCCTTCCCCATGGCATTGCAAGCAAAAAAGTAACGAAAGAAGTTTTATATAATTCAAAAGTAATTGACCTCGGTGCGGATTTCAGATTAAAAGATAAAGAAACTTATGAAAAATGGTATAACGTTGAACATTTTTCACCCGAATTATTAAACGAAGCCGTATACGGGCTGCCTGAAATATACGGGGATAAAATTAAAAATGCAGCTTTAATTGCAAATCCGGGGTGTTATACCACATGTTCCATTTTATCGATTTATCCTCTTGTTAAAAACAATTTAATTGATACAAATTCAATTATAATTGATGCAAAATCGGGTGTAACGGGCGCAGGCAGAGGGGTAAACTTAGGCGTTCATTATTGTGAAACAAATGAAAATATTAAAGCCTATAAAATTTCATCCCACAGGCACACCCCCGAAATAGAACAGGAACTCTCATTTGCCCTAAATAAAAAAATAACCCTTCAGTTTACTCCTCATCTGGTTCCGATGAACAGGGGCATTTTAACGACTTCATACGCTAAACTGAATGAAAATGTTACCAAAAAAGATATTGTTGATTGTTATTTTGAACAGTATAAAAATAAAAAGTTTGTAAGAATTTTAAAAGAGGGAATTTATCCTGAAACTAAATGGACAAAAGGTACAAATTTTATCGATATCGGCATATTTACGGATACAAGAACAAATAACGTTATAATATCGGCTGCAATCGATAATTTAATGAAGGGGGCGGCAGGGCAGGCCGTACAAAATATGAATTTAATGTTTAATTTAGATGAATCCGAAGGATTAATGACATCGGGAATTTTTCCCGCATAAAGGAGAATAAAATGAATAATTTAATAAATGATGAAATAAAAATCGTAAAATCAAAAATAACGGCACCCAAAGGTTTTTTGGCGGGCGGAATACATTCGGGCATTAAAAAATACAAAAAAGATTTATCCATAATCTATTCTAAAGTTCCCGCTTTATGTTCCGCCGTTTATACAAAAAATGTCGTAAAAGCGCCGCCTTTATTATGGTGTGAATCTTTAACAAAAAATAACGAAAAAATTCAAGCCATAGTTATAAATAGCGGCAACGCTAACGCTTGCACGGGTGAAAGAGGATATAACGACGCTCTTTTGACTGCGGAAACATTATCCGATACCCTCTCAATTCCGAAAAAATCCGTTATGGTAACGTCAACGGGTGTTATCGGCGTGTATCTGCCCGTTGACAAAATAGTAAAAGGCATTAAAGAGCTTGCGCCGAAACTTAGTGATGATGATGAATCTGCGCAAAATTGCGCACTCGGGATTTTAACCACCGATACTTTTAAAAAAGAAATAACTCTTGAAGTTGATATTAAAAATACAAAAGTTACCATCTCGGGCATTGCAAAAGGTTCAGGCATGATTCATCCCAATATGGCAACAATGCTTAATTTTATTACGACCGATATTAATATTGAAAAAGAACTTTTAGATGAAGCTTTTAAATCAAATATTGATGACACGTTTAATATGATAACCGTTGACGGCGAAACAAGCACAAACGATATGGCGGTAATTTTAGCTAACGGAATGGCAAATAACCCCGTCATAAATAAAAAAGACGAAGATTTTGAGAAATTTAAAAAAGCTCTTTTTATTGTTACAAAAGAACTTGCAAAAGATATCGTAAAAGACGGCGAAGGCGCAAGCAAATTAATAGAATGCAAAGTAGCGGGCGCAAAAACAAAACAAGAAGCAAGGGTTCTTGTGAAAGCAATTTTAAATTCAAACCTTGTTAAAACCGCCTTTTTTGGGGAAGACGCCAACTGGGGCAGGGTAATATCTTCTATGGGTGCAACGGGAATTGATTTTGACCCGAATAAAACAACAATTGATTTTGAAAGCAAAAAAGGAACGATAAGGCTTTTTGAAAACGGCTCTCCGGTTATATTCAATGAAGAATATGCGCTTGAAATTCTGAAAGAAAAAGAAATAAAAGTGCTTATCCGATTAACCTCGGGGAATTTTGAAGCCGTGGGCTGGGGCTGTGATTTAAGTTATGACTACGTAAAAATAAACGCCGAATACA
>DVJH01000053.1 GCA_018710795.1 Candidatus Galligastranaerophilus gallistercoris
AAAAATTTGCTTCAATGAAAGATAATATGATTAATGCGGGCAAATTGATTTCAAAAGAAGAAATCCACCCCGTTTTCCTGCGCCTTGATTCTGAAATCATGGGCGCAAAGAAAAAGGCGTAAATAAATATAGTGCAAATATCATAGCGTTAATGATAATTCTTTTATATTGTAAGTAAAATTAGAATCGTTCGTTATATTCTAATTGAGATTCTTATGCCAAAAAATTCATAAATTTTATGCCCGTTGCTTTTATATGCTTTGAATAAATGCTTAAAGTAATAATTTGCCCAGTATTCTAATTTAATGAATATAATAATTTCCTTTTTGTAATGTTCATATATTGGGTCATACATTTTACCGTCAGAAATATGTTCCCGATATAACCATTTTAAATATTCTAGCTTATTTTTTTTGTAGTATTCAATATTAAAAACATTTTTAAAGTCATCTAATTTGCCAAGTGCATCAAGAGTTAATATTGTCCTTTTGCATTTTAAACACCAGTTGCAGTTGTTTCCGTTTGTGCAACATACATGCAGATACTTCTGTACAATTGGATTATCAGCAATTTCTTTTGTTTTTTCAATTCTTGTTCTTGTTGCCCCTTCCGAATATATTCTTAAGTTATTGGTACTAAAACAAGGCAACGATAAAAGCTCGTATAGAGCACTTGATTTTGTTGAATTATTTTTTAAATTAAATGCACTAAAGTCTCTGCCTGATGAACCGTAAAAATATGCTTTCCATAATTTTTGCATACAATAAATGGCAAAAACCGAATAATAAGTATGCGCATATTCAAAGTATACTTCAAACTGCTCTTTTATATTTGAGTTACTTTTAATTAGAGGTAATTTTAGTTCATCTGCAATACGTTGTGCCCTTTCGTATATATCTTTTTTTGCCTTTTGTATTCCATATTTTGCATATCCCTTATGAAAAGAAACAAAAAATTAACAAAAATTAAACATTATATTAATATTGTTGCCTCTGAAATGTTTGTGGTAGTATTGTTTTGGAATTAAGAAAAAACTGCTCAACACAATGAATATTGTGTTGAGCTTTTTAGTTTGTGAAAAATCCTTTTAAAATTCCCTTTCAAACCTTATTTATCTTATTTTTTATTCTTGAACACTTAAATAAAAATTAAAATTCCTGTATAATAAAATTCTATAAAGCGCAAATTTATTTTTTTACATGTTTTATAAAGCAAAAGGAAATAACTATGTCTATTGCAGCATCTCTTGCGGCACAAAGCGCAATATCAAGAATTAATAATGCCGATATGGCTATAATCAGGTCAAGCCAGGCAGAATCCGATTTGCTGAATTCAGGCAATGCGGATTTTAATGCCGTTGCAAGAAAAGAAGCACAGCTTCAATCCGAAAGATTAAGAGCGGAAACTCAGGAAAGGGCTGCCAGGGCAGAACTAAGAGCAATAAAAAGAAGAGAAGAAAAAGAAAGCAAAAAGAATAAATTAAATTTGCTGGCATAATGGATTACAAGGATTAAAAAGGATTGGCGCTCGCCAATCCTTTTTTAAATTTCGCTTCTTGATTCAATCGCCCTTATTAAAGTTAATTCATCTGTATATTCAAGCTCGGATCCTAAGGGAATGCCGTATGCGATTTTTGAAACTTTAACTCCGAACGGTTTTAAAAGTTTTGATAAATATAGCGCCGTTGCTTCTCCTTCAACGGATGGGTTCAGCGCCAGAATAATTTCTTTTATGTCATTTTTATGAACTCTTTCCAAAAGCTCTTTTACCTTGATATCCTCAGGACCTATGCCGTCAATCGGCGAAATTAATCCTTGCAAAACATGGTATAGACCGTTATATTCGTTCGTTTTTTCGATTGCCATTAAGTCTTTTGCTTCGGATACAACGCAAATTGTGTCTTTATTTCTTGACGTTGACGAACATATTTCGCACGGGTCGGATGATGAAATGTTAAAACAGTTTGAACAATATTTAATGGTGGTTTTTGCTTCAACCATTATATTTGCAAAGTTTTCAACCTCGTTTTTGTCCATTTTTAAAATATGCAAAGCAAGCCTTTGTGCGGTCTTTGGGCCTATTGAAGGCAGCTTTTGAAAATATTCTATTAACCTTGCAAGGGGCTTTGTATATTCCATTAAAATAATCCCGGAATGCTGATTCCGCCTGTTACGGCTTTCATTTTTTCTTCCATTTTGCTTTGCGCAAGGCTTTGTGCATTATTCATTGCCTGTGTTATTAAATCTTCAAGCATTTCCAGTGTTTCGTCGTCCACGGAATCGGGGTTTTCGGAATTGATTGCCGCTTTTGTAAGCTTTATTCTTTTAAATTTGGATTGTCCGTTCATAACAACTTCGACAACATCACCGTTGCTTTTTCCCGTTACCTCCGTATTTGCAAGCTCATCCTGAACTTCTTTTAATTTTTTTTGCATTTTTTGTGCCTGCTGCATCATTTGAATCATATTCATTTGTCAAAATCCCTATATTTACTCTACTCTATTATGATATAATTTTTATTATAATGCAAAATAAAACATATCTTCAACAATGTATGGAAAGAAACGGCAGGCTTTCAAGGTGGCCGCAGAGTCTTATGCCTCTATGCGTTTATATTGCGCCTTTCAGGTGGTATAAATCAATGGGGGAAGCGGATTCATATAAATATAAACAAATGGTAATCAATGCTTTTCAAACCTGGCAGTCTGCATTATCAGGCATGGTTGTTTTTAATATTGTTCAAAATCTGCATGATTCCCATATAAACGTTGAATGGAAAAGGGTTGAGAGAAAATCTCTCGGCAATTGCCAGTTCAATTATGATAATCTGGGGAGATATTATTCGGCGGAAGTTAATATCGGGCTTTCTGACGGTATAATTCACAGAAAATATATGGATGAAAACGAGGTTTATCATACCATACTGCATGAAGTCGGGCATTCAATCGGGCTCGGGCATTCTCCGAATGTTGAAGACATTATGTACACCCCCCATCAATACGGAAGAATACATCTTTCAAGAAACGACGTTCAAACCGCAAGATTTTTATATAAATTTGATGTCGGTAAAACCGAACAGGAAATTTTAAACCAGTATTCACAATACAACGCAAAAAATATAGATAATCTTGTCAGCATTCTTTTGGGTGAGAAAACGGGCTTTCAAAAAGAAATGGATAAGATTAAATCGGCGCCTTCAAAAGATTTAATTGAAGAAAACGCAAACATAGGCGAATTAAAAAAATATCTTATGCAAATTCACAATATCAAAATTAATCTTAATAACGATAAAAAAAATTAAACGGCAGAAACAAGCCCGCCTTTTGAGACAACTTTTCTTCCTTTTATATATACATAATCAGGTCTGGATTTATTGATTACGGCATTATAATCTTCGTTATCATTAAGGAAAAATACGTTAAAATCAGCATCTTTGCCGCTCTCAAGAGAGCCTGTAATATTATCGAGCCTTAAAATTTTGGCAGGATATATCGTGAGGTGCGCAATTACTTCATCTGCATTCAAAACGCCGTTATTAACGGATTTTACTTCATTTAAAAGGCTCAAATCGTCGTTAAACGCAAGGCTGTTTGTTCCGAAACCGTATCTTTTTTTGAACGTTTCATTAACTTTTTCAAAATCAAGAACTTTATTGTGTAATTTCTTGCTTACTCTCGGGCAATAACAGAACGAAACTTTATTTTCCTTTAAAATTTCAAGGTCTTCATCGGTTAAATAATTCCCGTATGTTGCAATCATCTGTTTGTTTAAAATATCCATACTTTTTAGATATATAACGGGCGTTACCCCCTGAATCGCAGGGTCGAATTTTTTGTTCCCGCAAAAGGCACCTAAAACGTCCGAATCCGAAAAGCCGTGTTTCAGCCAGTCGATTTCATCTTTGGATTCCGCCAGTCTTATTGTTAAAAGAATATTATTTTTCTTGCAATATTTAACAAGAATTTTAAACAATCTTTTGTGAACCGAAGTTACGCTGTGCGGAGCAATGCCTATATATGTATTTTCGGATTTTTGCTTCATCAGTTTGTTAATTCTTTTTTGCGTATTTCTGAATTCTTCTTTTGAAGTTTCAACCGAATCGGAAAACAATTCAAAGAAAAGATACGTTTTAACTGGCGTTTCGTTTAAAAGGTCAAAATATTTGCTTTCTTTGGATAGTTGGCAAATACAGGTTGTGCCGTTTAAAACTGATAATTCAAGACCTTTTTTGAAAGATTTTATTTTGTCTTCTTTTGTATAGCAAAAATATTCGCTCAATAAGTCCGCAAGTTTATATGTAAAAGAATTTCTCGGTATTCCCGCCAGATGATAATGTTTTTTAAAGTCGGTAAAAATTTTTTTAACGTTTTCTCTAAAGCCCTTCAGCTTTGTTTTTCCGATGTTTGTATACTGAAGATGATTATGCAGATTTATAAACCCGGGCGTTATAACCGAATTGCCGAATTCTTTTACATGTTTAATCGACGAATCGATTTCATTTTGTTTGACAATCGTAAAAACTTTTCCTTCGTCCGTTATGAGGGCGCAATCTTCATAAATATTACCGTCCTGCGCCATTATCCACTTAGCTTTGTATGCTTTTGCCATTTTATCCTCTAAATTATACGGGCATTTTCATTTCGGATAATTCCCGTCTTATATCTTCAACGGAAACATGTAATATCTCTCCCCCCGTTTCTTTTTGAAGGTAGACATCTTTTATCCCCGCCTGCACTATAAACCTTTTACAGAGTATGCAAATTAATGTATGCCCGTATATATACATACTTGAACCCTTGCATCTGTCTTGCCCCGCCTGTATTATAGCGTTTTGCTCCGCATGGATTGAGCGGCAGGTTTCATATTTTGTGCCCGAAGGTATGTTATTTTTAATTCTGTAGCAATATCC
>DVJH01000054.1 GCA_018710795.1 Candidatus Galligastranaerophilus gallistercoris
TCTCTTGAAGGGTTTTTAAAACCCTTAAAAGAAAGAATAAAAGAATTTCAAACAAAAGTCGAACAATTTGATGAAACGGGAAAAATAAACAACGCAACCCTGAAACAAAAAATTGAAGAGCTGATAAAACAAAATCAAATAACCTGTACCCAGACAGAAAAACTTTCAAATGCAATAAGCCAAAATTCAAAATTCAGAGGCACGCTTGGCGAGATGATTTTAGATAAGCTTTTAAAAGCGTCGGGGTTAATCGACAAAAAAGAAAACCCGATAAAGGGCAATTATGAAACACAGGCTGCGTTTCACACAAACGATGACACAAATTCCCAAAGAAACGTTGATGCCGTTGTTTATTTATCCGAAGGCACAAAAAGCATCGTAATTGATTCCAAAGCTTCTTTAACGGAATTTATGAATTATATGGAAGAAAACGACACGGAAGCAAAACAAAAACATTTAAGCGCATTTTTAAAAGATATAAGCGACAGAGTAGACGAATTAAGCAATAAATATACAAATTTAAAAGAAATAACGACTCCGGATTTTACGATTATGTTTATTCCTTTTGAAAGCTCATTAACATATGTTTATCAGGATAACAAACTTATCGAAGAAGCGCTGAAAAAAAATATCATAATAGCGGGGCCTTCAACTTTAATTGCAACTTTAAGGACAATTAACTATTCCTGGGCGCAAAAAAACCAGTACGACAATATAAAAAATATTACCAAACTTGCACAAACAATTTATGAAAAGTGCATTGTTTTAATACAAAAATTTGAAAATGTGCAAACTTCGTTTGAAACGGTAAGAAAAAATTTCGACGGAGTTTTTGCAACGATAAAAGGAAGAGGCGGGCTTATCGGACAGATTGAAAAATTAAAAGATTACGGGCTCAGCCCCGCAAAACAAATTGAATCCAAATATTTGGAAGAAGAAATGCCTCTGATTGAAACAAAATAAACTATTTTATAACTTTATTCAGCCCTTCGGGATTATCAATGTCGTTTCCCGATTTGAGCGCAATATGATAAGCAAGAAGCTGGCTTGCGACCGTAAGAGCGGTAATTTTTGCAATTTGCGATTTATATTTATTTAAAACAATTGAATTTTCAAATTCGTTTGTCAAAGGCGAAATTGATGTTATATTCGGTTTAAAGCTGTCTTTCATTTTTTTAAACGCATAAATTTCGGTTTCCGAGATTGTCTCATCCAAAAGTGCAATTACCGTTTTATTTTTATTTAACAGCGCCACATGCCCGTGAATAAATTCGCCCGTAGGATATGCATTTGCATTTATATATGATGTTTCTTTAATCTTCAGGGCAAGTTCTCTTGCAATAACATAAGGATACCCTTCTCCGATAAGGACAATACCGTTTTCATCGTATAATTTTCCGCCCGCATTTTTAATTAACGGTTCAAGTTTTATTGTGTCGGATATCGCATTAATTGCTTCATTTAAAAATTCTTTTTCATCATCAAAAGAAAATTTGCCCTCATTTATCATAAATGAAACCGCAATCATCCACACGCAAACAACGCTTGTTAAAAAAGATTTTGTTGCAGCTATTGAATATTCAGACCCCGCCAATGAATCAATTTTAATATCCGATTTAGTATAAATTGAAGAATTGGGGTTATTTGTAATTGAAAGACAAACGGCGCCCGATGCTTTTGCCGCTTCAAGCGCAAGTTTTGTGTCATAGGTTTCTCCGGATTGGCTTATAAAGCAATATAGCGTATTTTTTTTAATATTAAGCGTATTGTTTTTTATAAATTCGGATGAATATTCGCAATTTGAAGCCTTATTTGTGTATTTTGAAAAAAGATATCTGCCGACCAGTCCCGCATTATACGAAGACCCTGAAGCGACAAATTTTATTTCGTCAAAATCATAGCGCATATTAGAGGGTAAAACCGGCTTATTTTCAATAAAATAAAACTGTTTAAGGCGCAAAAGCGCTTCTTTTTGCTGATAAATTTCTTTTAACATCAATGAGTGCATATTTTAATTATACCCTTATTTTTATTTCTTTAAAAGTTTATTGTCTGCTATAATCAATTTGTATGACAGATTATGCTTATATACATATTCCCTTTTGCAGGTCAAAATGTAAATACTGCGCTTTTACTTCTTTTATTAACCTTGATTTAATTGAAGATTATATAAATTCGCTTTTGGTTGAAATTGATTATTATTACGATAAAACTCCGCTTAAAACCCTTTATTTCGGGGGCGGAACACCGGGGGTTTTAAAAATAAATCAAATAGAAAAGATTATGGAGAAATTCAATTTTGATATTAACCCCGAAATTACGATTGAATTAAACCCCGATAACATTGATTTTAAATATTTAAAAGAGCTCTATAACCTTAAAATAAACAGAATAAGTTTCGGAATTCAAACATTTAATGATGAAATTTTAAAAGAAATCGGGCGCAAACATACATCAATCGAAGCGGTACAAAAAATTTTCAGCGCAAAAGAAGCGGGGTTTAAAAATATAAGCGCCGATTTAATATACGGGCTTCCAAATCAAACATTGGACGATTTTATATACGATTTATTTTCAATAAAAAAGCTTGATATTGAGCATATATCTACATACGGGCTAAAAATCGAAGATAGGACGTATTATAAAAAATATCCGCCAAAAAACCTTGCGGATGATGAACTTCAAAGCAAGATGTATGAAATTATCCCCGATATTTTAGATAATTTTTATCATTATGAAATTTCAAACTTTGCAAAAAACAAAAACTTTATATCCCGCCATAATACAAACTATTGGAATTTAAACCCGTATTTCGGTTTCGGAGCGGGCGCAAGCGGGTTTGAAGATAATATAAGATATAAAAATACGGATAATATAAAAAAATATATTCTTGACCCGATAAATTCAAAAGAAGAAAAAATAAAACTTGAAAATAAAGATCTGGAAGAAGAAATGATTTTTTTGGGATTCAGAAAACTCGAAGGGATAGATATAAATTTAATCAATAAAAAATTCAACATTGATTTTAATCAAAAATATAAAAAAATCTTAGATAAATATATAAATTCG
>DVJH01000055.1 GCA_018710795.1 Candidatus Galligastranaerophilus gallistercoris
GTATTCTTTATTTTTTTCTATTGTCAGCGTGTTATCTTTATAAAAATCTTCATCGGGGAATTTCTCCAACACGGCTTTAACGGGCGCAATTAAAAAATCGGGTTTTTCATTCAGGATTTCATATTGTTCCTTATATATATAATAATTTTTATCCAAAACCGAATACGGGCTTATTTCCTGATAA
The DNA here is from genome assembly GCA_018710795.1 of Candidatus Galligastranaerophilus gallistercoris. Lineage (GTDB taxonomy): Bacteria > Cyanobacteriota > Vampirovibrionia > Gastranaerophilales > Gastranaerophilaceae > Galligastranaerophilus_A > Galligastranaerophilus_A gallistercoris. The sequence continues at coordinate 185 of DVJH01000055.1, forward strand.
GGAAAAATTTTTGCCGTTTTGCCGAATAAATTTTCATAATCTTTTTGATATTTTAACCCTGACTGTTCATCGGATGTTATTAAAAGAACTTTTTTATTTTCTTTTAAAATGTAATTTATGATTAAAAGCTTTAACGGCGGAACCAGCCCCGAAAGGCAGTATGCTCCCGTAAACCCGGTTTTTAAAAAACGGGATAAATCGGGCAGTTTAAAGTTGAACAAATTATCGTTTTGCATTCTTTAATTATATGATAAATAAAGCATACTTGCTCCGATAACTCCCGAATAATCCCCGAGATATGCTTTTTTAAATTCGGTTGCATGCGCAGGAATCGGAAGCGCCTTTGTTCTTGCTTTTTTAATCGTGTTTAAATAAAATTCGTCAACCGATTGAATTAATCCGCCCCCTAAGATTATCAATTTCGGATTATAAAAATTCATAACGCTTGCAATGCCGCCCGATAAATATTCGACGGCTTCCATAACATACTGGCATACAACGTCATCATGCGCATCAAGCGCTTTTTTTATATGTTTTGAGCTGATTGAGTTTTGTTTTGCAAGGTCGGTTATAATTGAAGTTCTTCCTTTTTTAATTGCACCCAGTATTCTTGATTCAATTGCGGTTCTTGAAGCGTATGCTTCCAAGCATCCGTTTGCGCCGCATGAACAGGCTCTGCCGTTCAAATCAACTATTATGTGTCCGATTTCGCCCGCTGTTTCTGAAGCCCCGAGGTGCATTTTTCCTTCTTTTACGATACCGGAACCAATACCCGTTCCTACAAAAATACAAACTATGTCTTTATAGCCTTTCCCCGCACCGAAGTTTAATTCTCCTATGGTTGCAACTTCAACATCGTTGCCCGTATAAACGGGAATATTAAATTCTTTTTCCAGAGGTTCTTTAAAATTTAAATTTCTGCATTCAAGATTAACCGCATTTATTAATATCCCTTTTTTTCTGTCGACCTGCCCCGCTAATCCCAATCCTATAGATTTAATATCGTTTTTTTTAATTTCCGTTTTCTCAAATAATTCTTCGAGAGTTTTTGCGGTAACATCTAAAATGCCTTTATTGCCGCGGATTTTTTTTGTTTTATTTTTGACTTCCGTTATAATCTCGCCTGTTTTTGTATTAACGATTGCGGCTAAAATTTTTGTACCGCCCAGATCAATTCCTATTGAATATTCATTCATTTTCTTCTTTAATTCCGATGCTTTTTAATTTTTGTTCAATTGCTCTCCACCAGTGGAGTTTTTGCTTGAATTCGTAATGATAGCCTTCAAAGTTGCCTTTGCTTATTTGAAGGTCATGGTTATCTAAGAAATTTTCAAATTCTTTTTGAATTTTATGGGTAAAATCTTTTCTGTCTATATCGGGAACCGTGTATGTTTTCGGTTCTCCTATTTCACAGACAATCTCGGGTCTGTCCTGTCTTAAGAACATAAAACTGTTTGCAACGGGAACAAGATTAATCCCGCCGTATTTTTCGATTGCTTTTTCAGCCATAAAAGCAAGCCCCGATTGAAAAATTTCGGGTCTGTAATGTGGCGGTCTTATGATTCCCTGCGGAAAAAGCCAAAAACCTATATCGGGTTTATCAAGCGTTGTTACCGCATAATTAAGCGATTTTATGGCGCTTTGCGGGGATTTTTTATTTACGGGAAAACACCCTACATATTGAAAAAGAGGAAACCTGTTCATCTCTTCAATCATAAATCTTAATCTTAATTTTTGTTTTTTTAGGATGAAATAAATAATGTAATAACCCCAAATGCCGTCCCACCAGTTGTTGTGGTTGACATAAAAAATAGTTGCAAATCTTTTATCTCTTTTGTCGAGATTTTCTTTCCCCTTGCACATTGCCGCATGAAAGCGGTTTTTAATCATCATGGGAAAAACTATATCGGCAACCATATGCCAAAAGGGCACATTTTTTGCTTTTCTGAATTTTTCTTCCCTGTTCCTTTGCTTTGTAGGCGGTACTTCAGAATACATATGAATCGGACTGTTCATAATTTTAATTCTAGTTAAAATTCCATATTGTGTCAAACATACTTATGAGTGATTTTTGGTTATAAAATCTTTCTTTCTGGTGTAAAATTTTTTTTATGCTAAAATGTCTTTCGGTCATAAAAAAGGTGATAATTTATGGTAGCAGTTATGAATTATGAAATAAAAGATATTTCTCTTGCCGAGCAGGGAAGAAACAATATTGAATGGGCAATGAAAGATATGCCCGTCTTAAATAAAATTAAAGAAAGATTTAGACAAGAAAAACCTTTTGAGGGTTTAAGGCTCACAGCATGTGTACATGTTACGAAAGAAACCGCGGCGTTATGCATTGCAATGAAAGAAGGCGGATTTGATGCTGTTCTTGCGGCTTCCAATCCTTTATCAACTCAGGATGATGTTGCCGCAGCTCTTGTTAAATATTGGGATATTCCCGTTTTTGCAATTGCGGGGGAAGATAAAAATACATATTTAAGACATGTTGAAGCCGCACTTAATCATAAACCCCACCTTATAATCGATGACGGGTGCGATTTGGTTGCAACCGTTCATTCAAAAAGAAGAGATTTATTAAAAGACATTATAGGTTCAACCGAAGAAACGACAACCGGAATCATCCGCCTTCAGGCTATGGAAAAAGAAGGCTCTCTTGAATTTCCCGCACTCGGCGTTAATTCAAGCTTAACAAAACATTTATACGATAACAGATACGGTACGGGTCAATCCGCAATGGACGGCATTATACGTGCAACAAATATTCTTCTTGCGGGAAAAACCGTTGTAATATGCGGATACGGATGGTGCGGAAAGGGTGCCGCCAAACGCGCGCAGGGTTTGGGCGCCAACGTTATCGTTACCGAAGTTGACCCTCTGAAAGCTCTTGAAGCTGCAATGGACGGGTTCAGGGTTATGCCGATTAAAAATGCCGCAAAAGAAGGCGATATATTCTTAACCGTAACAGGCGATAAAAACGTAATTGACGTTGAACATCTTTTAAGTATGAAATCGGGTTCTTTTGTTTCAAATGCGGGGCATTTCGATGTTGAAGTCAATATTAACGGATTAAAAAGGCATACCGTTGAAATTAAAAAAATCCGCCCCTCGCTTGAAGAATGGGTTCTAAATAACGGCAAAAGCATATACGTTTTATGCGAAGGAAGGCTTGTTAACCTCGTTGCCGCAGAAGGACACCCCGCTTCCGTTATGGATATGAGCTTTGCAAATCAGGCATTGGGAATTGAATTTGTTTTGAAAAACAAAGGAAAGCTGGAAAATAAATTATACACTCTTCCTTCTTCGGTTGATATTGAAATTGCAAAATTAAAACTTGAATCAATGGGAATTGAAATTGACACATTAACCGATGAACAAATTGAATATTTAAACAGCTGGAAATCGGGTACTTAAAAAAAATAATAAATAAAAATTTTGCGGCTTTAATGATTTAAAGCCGCTTTTTTAAAATTTCTTTGTAATAAGCGCAACTATATCGTTAAATAAAACAAGTATCATTAAAGCGATTAAAAGCGCAAAGAATGTTTTGCTTATATTTTCAACCATTTTTTCATCCAAAGGGCGTCTTCTTATTTTTTCGATAATGATAAACATTAAATGCCCTCCGTCAAGCGCGGGAATCGGAAGAAGGTTTATTATCGCAAGATCTATGCTTATAATGGCGGTCAACAATAATCCGTTTAACATTCCCTGATACTGGATAATATCGGAGCCTATTTTTGTAATTGCAATAATGCCGTGCATTTCGCTCATGGGTATTTTGCCCGTTACAAGTTGTATCAGCCCGTATATCATAAGTTTTGTGCTGTAGCACATATATTTTGCCGAATTAACGAGTATTGATTTTATTCCGTTTGTTTCGGTAAAGATTTCTTTTGAACCGAGCAGTATTCCCAATTGCCCCGATGTGTTTACTTTTATGTTTTTTAATTCAACGATTTTGCCGTCTCTTAATACCGTGATATCAAGCGGCTTATAGCTGTCGGATAATGCGCTTGCAATGCCGAGAGCATAAAAATCATTTGTTAAGACGTAAGTTTGTCTGCCCTTAATTTCATCTCTTAATTTAATTTCATCTTCCGATAATTCTATTTCGTTTGAATCATCATATTTATCAAGTCCCCTTGCAACGTTTTTTGTAACGATAAGTTTATCCTCCGTTTTTTTAGAAGGAAGCGTGATTTTTGTTCCGGCGGGGATAACTTCGTTTTTGTTTATTTTCGGGTTTAATTTTAAAAATTCCTCAAGTCTTTTGTTTATTGTATCTTTATCTGCTCTGTTGTCGTTTTCTTTGCTGTTTTTGATAAGAAAAATAAACTCTGCCGCGGAAGTTATATCGATATTATTTACTTTAAGTATTCTGTCGTTTTCTTTAAATGTTCCCTGCATATATTTTGCGGCATATCCGTTTTCAACAAAACCGTTGATATAAACTTCGCTTTTTCCTGTCGGCAGTTTATGAAAAATTGCGGCGGCAAACACTATAATAAAAAATGCAAAAATGACGTTCATAATAACTCCGGCGCTTACAATAACCGCTTGCTGCCAGGGTTTTTTGTTTTTAAATCTTTCGGGGGAATCTAAGGGCAGTTGAACAACTCCCTTGTCATCCGCTTCGTCTTCGGGGAATGAAACATACCCCCCGAGAAGGCAGGCATGAACCAAAATTTCAAGATCGCCTCTTTTTGTTCTGAATAAAACGGGTCCTATCGGCATACCGAAGCCGAATTTTGAAACTTTAACTCCGAATGCTCTTGCCGCTATATAATGCCCCCATTCATGCACAAGCACCAAAACGCTTATAAGGGCTATCATTATTATTAAATTTACAGGGTTCATTTGTCTTTTGTGATTTTGTTGTTAACTATATCGCAATTTTGACATTCTGTCTTTCTTTTGCTTTGTTAAAATCAACATAAACATTGCTTTTGACAGGATTTGTCGAATTTAAAACAAGCTCGGGCTTTTTTATTGTTCCATAAAGCTGCCTGTTTAAATTTATTGCGGTATCCATCGGATTTGCAACATTTGTATTGCCCGATGATAATCTTATTGTAGCAGAATAAGACCTGAGTGCAACAAATGAAACAAAAGCTGCAATTATTCCCATAAGCCACATTTTATTAAATTCAAAAGGCTGGAAACCTTCGTTTGCGGCAAATGCGGCATGCAGTGAATCCGTATCTTCGCCTATTAAATAAATTCTGACTTTTGAACCTATCTGCTGGCTTACTATGCTGACGGGTTCATTTGTATTTGAATATGTCGTTTTAAAATTTTTGTCCAGTTTTGCGTTTTGTATGTCAAAATATACGCTTCCGCCGTCTTCTTTTACGGTTTTTATCTCTTCTTTAAAATCGCTTTTTAAATTAAGCACTATATTTTCGTTTTTATCTCTGCCGAGTCCGATTTCATATATGGTGTTATCTTTTGAAAACACCATGCCCTGAAAAACAAACGTAAACAACAATATAAAAATTACTCCGAATTTTTTCATTTATTGACTCCGAATACTTCCTGAATAAATAATCATAAACCTTACTTATTATAGAATTTAATCCTTTTTTATATTTATAACATCTATCTTCGGGCGTATAATTTTCTAAATCTTTGGATTGATAAAAACAATAGTCTTGTATTATTATTAGTTTTAAAACAGGTTACGGGTTTTTAAATGGATATCAAGGGTAAAAAAATTCTTTTAATAAGATTAAGTGCATTGGGGGATGTTGTTTTTAACATTCCTCTTGCAAATATCTTAAAAGAATCGGGCGCAATCGTGCACTGGCTTACATCCGAAAAAGGGTTTGATATCGTAAATAATAATCCCTGCTGCGATAAAACAATTCTTGCTCCTGTTGAAAAATGGAAAAAGGAAAAAAACTTTTTTAAAAATTTTTTTGAATATATAAAAATAATAAAATCCCTGAGAGCCGAAAAATACGATATCGCAATTGATACCCAGCTTATTTTAAAAAGCTTTATATGGACGAAATTTTCGGGCGCAAAAAGAAGAATTGTTTCTTCAAGCGCAAGGGAAGGCGCAATATACGGAGGCAATGAGGTAATAGAACCTTTGTTTAACGATTTTAAGCTCCATGCGGTATATAATTATTTCAAATTTGCAAAATACTTGGGGCTTGATACTTCAAAAATTAAAGTTACCCTGCCTGATTATCCTTTAGAAATTAAGGAAAAAGTCGACAAACTTCTTATTGATATTGATAAAACAAAGAAAAATTTAATAATTGCACCCGCCACAACCTGGAATAATAAACACTGGAATAAAGATAACTGGCGCGAATTGATATCAAAAATCGATATAAATAAATATAACCTTATTTTTGCGGGAACAAAAAAAGATATTGAACTTATAGAATATATAAGGTGTAAAAGGGGTATAAATCTTGCGGGCAAAACAAATTTAAAAGAGCTGATTGAGCTTTTTAAAAAGAGCGATATATTAATCTCGCTTGATTCGGGTTCGACTCATCTCGCCTGGGCAACGGGCAAGCCTTCCATAATTTCGATTTTTACATCAACGCCCAAAGCAAGATATGCTCCCATAGGGACAAAACATATCCCGCTTCAGGGCGATTTAAAATGCCAGCCCTGCCACAAGAAAAAATGCCCCTTAAATACCGATAAATGTACAAATTACCCGTCGAGTGAAGAAGTTTTCGACGCACTGAAAGAAATTGAGAGGAACTTATGGAAACAAGAATAACAAAAGCAAGCGATACAATGCTTAAGGCATATTGTTTTTTAACTTCAATTTTATCATTGGTTATTCTGCCCGTTATATTTATTTTGAGAACAATTCAAAAAAAAGATGTCAAAAGCTGGAAAATCAAATTGTCAAACTTTGAACTTCCCGAAAATTTTGATAAAGATAAAAAAACGATTATGATACACGGCGTTTCTGTAGGCGAAGTGGTGTCGCTTGAAAAACTCATTAAAAAAGTAAAAACGATTTTTCCCGATTTTAATCTTGTTATAACAACGGGAACAAAAACGGGGCAGGAAATTGCCAAAAAAAAGGCAGGCGATATTGCGGATTTTATAACTTATTTTCCTCTTGATATCCCTTGTGCCGTTAAGGGTTTTTTAAATAAAATCAACCCCGATGTTATTTTAATCGCTGAAACCGAAATCTGGCCCGTTTTTGCATATAATGCGGCATTGAGAAATATTCCTTTGTATATTATAAACGGCAGAATGTCCGATGAATCTTATAAATCATACAGAGCCCTGAAACCGTTCTTTAAAAACATTCTCCCCTTATATTCGGGCATTTTTACCCAGAGTGAAATTGATAAAAAAAGGCTTTTTGAATGCGGCGCAAATAAAGACACGCTTGAAGTAATGAAAAATTTAAAATTTGACGTCGATAAATTTGAAGTTAATCTTGATTTAAAAAAAGGTTCTTCAAAAGTATTAATTGCAGGAAGTACACACAGGGGCGAAGATGAGATTGTTCTTGAAACGTATAAAAAGCTTAAAGAAAAAAATCTTGATATTAAGCTTCTTCTTGCCCCGAGGCACATAACA
>DVJH01000056.1 GCA_018710795.1 Candidatus Galligastranaerophilus gallistercoris
TGAAATCCTGAATGAAAAACCCGATTTTTTAATTGCACCCGTTAAAGCCGTATTGGAGAAATTCCCCGATGAAGATTTTTATAAAGATAACACGTTAACAATAGAAAAAAATAAAGAATACGATTTTACCTCCTTAATTCAAGACCTTGTTAAACTCGGATATAAAAGAGAGGTCATGACGGTTGATATCGGAGAATTTTCCCCCAGAGGCGATATTATAGACATTTATTCTCTGTATGATGCGCCTTTAAGAATAGAATTTTTCGGCGATACCGTTGAAGATATCAGGTTTTTTAACCCCAATACGCAAAAAAGTTTTCAAAAAGTTCAAAGTATAAAAATCCCGCCATTGTATAAATATATTTCGGATAATAAAACGAAAGAAAACTTTAAAAACAATTTGATTAAAGCGGCAAAGGATTTTTCGGATGATGAGACATTCAATGTTTTATTAAATGAAACCGTTGAAAAAATTGAAAATACGGATTATTTTGAAGGAGTTGAATATTATCTTCCGTATATAAATAAAAATTTAGCAAATATTTTTGATTATTTTAAAGATTACGTTTTAATTTTTGATGAATCCGCATTAATTAATTCAAAAACCGAGCTTTTAGATAAAGAATACAAAGAAGAATATAAAAATAATATTGAAAATCTTTTATCGCTCCCTTTAGATGATAAAAACCACACAAGCTGCGAAGAATTTAAAAAAGAGATTAAAAAATTTAAAAAAATCGGGTTTGATAATTTTATTGAAGATGATTTCTTTGAAGATGAAGAAAATTTTTCCGATAAATTAACCGATTTTGAATCGGTATTGCCGCCTTCATTTTCATCCGACGGTTATAAAATTTCAGAATTTATTAAAAACAATTTAAAAGAAAATATAAAAATTTTTATACCGACTTCATACCCCAACAGAATTGATGAGATTTTAAAAGAATTTGAAATATTCGGAGAGTCAATTAATATTTTGCCGCCGATTTCCGTTTCGGGCGGAGAGTTTAAAATAAATGATACCAAATATATTTTTCTTACCGATAAGGAATTATTCAATAAACATTCTAAAGACATAACAACAAGAAAATACATGTATAACAAACAATCGCCCGATTATATCGATTCGGTTAACGATATAAAAGAGGGCGAATATGTCGTTCATTATATCCACGGGATAGGTATTTTCAGGGGGCTTATAAAACAGGATTTTGACGGAAGCAAGAAAGATTACCTTGAAATTGAATTTCAAGGTAAAGACAGACTTTTTATGCCGGCGGAACAAATCAACCTTTTAAAAAGATACAGAGGTTCAAACGTCATACCCAAATTATCCAAAATGGGCGGAGCCGCCTGGGAAAATATTAAAAATAAAGCAAAAAAAGAAGTTAAAGAAATCGCATACGACCTTTTAAGATTATACGCAAGAAGAAAACTTTCAAAAGGAATAGCGTTTGATCCCGATACGACCTGGCAGTATGAAATGGAAGAGAGTTTTGAATATACGGAAACTCCGGATCAAATGAAAGCGATCATTGATACAAAGGCGGATATGGAAGAATCAAAACCCATGGACAGGCTTATTTGTGCGGATGTAGGGTTCGGCAAAACGGAAATTGCGATAAGAGCGATATTTAAAGCGGTCATGAGCGGATATCAGGCCGCCTTAATTGCGCCGACAACAATTTTGGCTCTCCAGCATTATCAAACGATAACGGAAAGATTTAAGCCTTTTTCAATTAACGTTCAATTGGTTTCAAGGTTTAAAACCTTAAAAGAGAGAAAAGAAACCATAAAAATGCTAAAAGAAGGGAAATGCGACGTTGTTGTCGGAACTCACGGGCTTTTATCCGATATAGAATATAAAAATCTCGGACTTCTTGTAATAGATGAAGAACACAAATTCGGCGTAAACCATAAAGAAAAATTGAAACAATATAAAGAAAACATTGATATTTTATCAATGTCGGCAACTCCGATTCCAAGAACTTTAAATATGGCGCTGTCAGGGCTTAAAGATTTATCTTTAATAAATACGCCCCCGAAAAACAGGCTTCCCGTTAAAACGTATGTCGGAGAATTTAGTGAAGGTTATCTGAAAAACGCAATTACCCACGAACTCCAAAGAGACGGACAGGTTTATTTTATTCATAACAGAGTAGAAAATATCGCAAGAATCGGAAAATATATCCAGGAGCTTATCCCGAACGCAAGAGTTGCAATAGCCCACGGGCAGATGCAGGAAAAAGAACTGGAAAAAATTATGTTTGATTTTTTAAATAAAGAATACGACATATTGGTTTCAACGACAATTGTTGAATCGGGGCTTGATATACCGAACACAAATACAATTATAATAAACGATGCGGACAGATTCGGTCTTGCGCAATTATACCAATTGAGAGGAAGGGTCGGAAGGTCGGACAGACAGGCGTATTGCTATTGTTTTTATAAACAATCGAAAGAATTAAACGAAGAAGCAATCAAAAGATTAAAAGCAATAAGAGATTTTACATCCTTAGGCTCCGGGTATCAAATTGCAATGAGGGATATCGAAATCAGGGGAGTGGGCAATATATTGGGTGCAAAGCAGCACGGGCATATGGTAAATGTCGGTTTTGACACATATTGCATGCTTTTAGAAGAAAGTATAGAAGAGATAAAAAAAGAAAAAGATTTGAGCCTTAAAGAAAAAGAAAAATTTGAACCCTGCCTTGTCGATATCAAAACAAATGCCTATATCCCGGATGATTGGGTCGGTTCATACGAACAAAAAATGCTTGAATACAAAAAACTGGCTGAAATTAAAACGCTGGATGAATTGGAAACCGTACAGGCAGGTTTCAGGGACAGATTTTCAAAATTGCCCGAATCGGTTGAAAACTTATTCAAACTTATCAAAATAAGACTTTTAGGCACCAATATTCATATAACTCAAATTCAAGACACCGGAAACAATATAAGGATTTATACGCCTTATACAATGCAGGAGTGGAATATAATAAGAAACAAAACTTCAATTAACATTACAAAATATTTTAGCTGGACAAAGCCTCAAAAGTCTATGGATAAAGTAAAAGGGATATTATTAATGAAAACGGATTACCTCAATTTTAACGAAATATTTAACATATTGTCCGATTTGTTTTATCATATATCCAAGATAGTATTAGAATTTAAGAAAACAAATTAAAGGGGAGATTATATGAAACTATCAAAAATTTTATTATCGGGCGTTTTTGTTCTTGCCGCACTTACGGGCTGCACACAGGATAAAAATGCAATCATTAAAGTTAACAATGAACCCATTACAAAAAGCCAGTATGAAGAAGTTTATGCAAGAGAAACTTCAAGCCCTCAATATCAACAGTTTGCAAGCTATTTAAAAGACGAAAACAGCATTATGAGCTTAATGCTTAAAGACAGAATAGTAAACGAACTTATATTAAAAGAAATAATTAATCAGGAAATCGAAAAAAGAAAAATTGAAGTAACGGATGAAGAAATTCAGGCAAGAAAAGATGAAATAACCGAAAAAATCGGTTCAAAAGAAAAAGTCGAAGAACTTTTAAAAAGAAACAACGTAAGCGATAAACAATTTGATAAAGATATCGCAAATGAAATTAAAATCGATAAATTGATAGAAGCAACACAAAGTACAAAAATAAGCGAAAATGACGTAAAAGATTTCTATAACAAAAACAAAGCCGCATTCAATTACCCCGAGCGCGTCAGAGCTTCCCATATTTTAATTGAAGCAAACCCCGCACAAATAAAACAGGAAATAATAGCTCAGGACAAAAAAGGCGAGTTAACGGCTGATGACATTGATAAAAAAGTAAAAGAAGCGATGGATAACAAAATGAGCTTTGCGCAGGAAGTTCTTAAAAAAGCAAAAGCAAACCCCGACAGTTTTGCGGCACTTGCAAAACAATATTCGGACGATAAAGTTTCGGCTCAAAAAGGCGGGGATTTGGGTTTCTTTACCAGAAATGATATGGTAAAACCGTTTGCGGATGCAGCTTTTACATTAAAACCCGGTACGGTATCGGAAATTGTAGTTACGGATTACGGCAATCATATTATTATCGTAACCGATAAAGCCGCTGCAGGAATACAGCCTTTTGAAAAAATGAAAGATGAAATTCAAACATACCTTGAACAAAAGAAAAAAATCGACGTATTAACCACATTATTGGACGGGCTCAAAGCAAGCGCAAAGGTTGAATATATAGACAATAGCTATGATCTTAAAAATATTCAGGAAAAAATAAAAGAAGAAGCAAAAAAACAGCAGAAAATTCTTGAAGATAAAGAAGAAACAAAAAGCGCAAAATAAAATATAAAAGTTAATAAAATTAAAAGCCGTCTTGACAACAAAAGACGGCTTTTATATTCTGATAAAAGAGGTGTTTTAAGTGGAAAAGCTTATAAAAGAAGATGAAATCGGCCAAAAGGCGGCGGAATTAAAAAGGCTGCATAAGACAATCGTTTTTACAAACGGGTGTTTTGATATCTTACATGCGGGACATGTAAGATATTTAAAGGAAAGCAAAAAATTAGGCGACATTTTAATCGTGGGTTTAAATTCGGACAGTTCAATAAAAAAAATCAAAGGTCCCATGCGCCCGATTAACGATGAATCAGACAGGGCGGAAGTCTTAGGCGGATTAGAGAGCGTCGATTTTATCGTTATTTTTAATGAAGACACGCCCGCTAAACTTTTAGATGTAATTAAACCCGATATTTATACAAAAGGTGCGGATTATACGATACAAACGCTTCCCGAGGCAGACACCGTCATAAAAAACGGCGGCAGGGTAGAATTTATTAAGCTTGTCGAAGGCAGGTCGACAACAAAAATAATCGACAAAATAAAATAAATGTAATACAATAAGTATAGATTTTTGAGGGAGGATGCAACGTGAACGGTAAACAGTTCAAATTGGAAGAGTTATCACAATTGGTCGGCGGTATCTTGACCAAAGTATCGGATGCTTTGATAAATAAAGTGGCTCCGCCTGTTTTGGCTGATGAAAATACTCTTGCGCTTGCGCTCGGAGAAAAAGAAATTGAGGATTTAGCTTCAACAAAGGCAAAATGTGCTCTCGTACCCTTGGGGGTCAACCTTCCCAATATTTCAACCATTGAAGTTGAACGCCCGAGACTTGCCATGATGACATTATTAAACGTATTTTACGAAGCCCCCGATTACACGGAAGGCATTCACCCTACGGCAGTTGTTCACCCTGAAGCCAAACTCGGAAAAAATGTTTCAATAGGTCCTAACGTTGTTATTTCAAGAGGAGCACAAATCGGAGATAACACAAAACTTTTAGCAAATATCTATATCGGGAAATTCGCAAAACTGGGGACCGATTGCCTTATCCACCCCGGGGTCAACATCGGAGATTTTGTTACGATTAAAAACAGATGTATATTACACCATGGTGCAAGTATCGGCGCAGACGGCTTCAGCTTTGTAACCGAAACACCCGATAACATTGAAACCGCCAGAAAAGAAGGAGCAATCACCGGCGGAAAAGAAAATCAAAAAGTTTATAAAATTCCGTCATTAGGTTCGGTTTTAATTGAAGACGATGTTGAAATCGGCGCAAATACCGCTATCGACAGAGGTACCATTGAAAATACGACAATAGGCGCACAAACAAAAATAGATGACCTTGTTATGATAGGTCATAACTGCAAAATAGGCAAAGCCTGCATGATAGTATCTCAGGTAGGTATAGCCGGAAGCTGCATTATCGGCGATAGAGTAGTTATCGCAGGACAGGCAGGCTTAAAAGACCATACAACAATAGGCGATGATTCAATTGTTCTTGCAAAAGCCGGCGTTACAAAATCCTTCGGCGCAAAAAGCGTTATTATGGGAGCGCCCGCAGTACCCAGAAAAGACTTCATCAAGCGTATGAAATATCTGGCGGAAGCAGAGGTCATGGTTCAAAAGTATAAAAAATATCAGCATTTATTGGAAGATTACGAGAAATTTTTAAATGAGGACGCTAAAATCTAGTTTCACCCTGAAGGGAAACGGGCTTATGTATAATAAGCCCGCAATATTTGAAGTTAACCCCTCGGATAAAAAAGGGATAAGATTTCATATTAACGGCGGCACAATTGAAGCCGATGCGGACAATGTGGTTTCAACCGAGCATTTTGTAGTTCTTGCGGATGTTAAAAACGGAGCAAAAACAAAAATAGCTCTTGTTGAACATTTTATGGCCGCATGCGCCTTTTATGGTATAGATGCTCTTGACGTAAACGTTGAATCGGAAGGGTTTGAAACCCCCATAACCGACGGAAGCGCAAAAGTATGGGCAGAAGAATTTAAAAAGACCGGTTTTCTCGGCGAACCCGATGAAACAAAGGCTCTTGAAGCGCCGATATTATTTTCGACGGGAAAAAGCTCGATTGTTTTAATCCCTTCGGATAAAACAATAATTACCTATGCGGTCAATTTTAATCATCCCGACTTAAGGCAAAGATGGGTTAGTGTCGACCCGGAGACAAATGCGGACGAAATCATTGAAGCAAGAACGTTCGGCTATTTAAAAGACCTTGAAACATACCAAAAAATGGGAATTTCGCTCGGCGTTAATTATGACAACACCGTCGGGTTGACGGATGAGGGATACACGACAGATTTAAGAAGCGAATTTGAACCCGTAAAACACAAAATGCTAGATATAATCGGCGATTTGTATCTTTCCGGATTTAACCCCTTAAAGATAAACGCAAAAATAATTGCGCTTGAAGCGGGTCATGGATATCATCTGCAGGTCGCACGTGCGCTTAAAAGAGCGATTAACAGCTAAAAAGGAGACAATATAATGACTGAAGTTCAGGCTAAACCGATTTCACTTGATATCATGGAAATAATGAAATTAATTCCGCACAGATACCCGTTTTTATTGGTAGACAAAATAACCGAGTGTGTACCTAACGAATATTCAAAAGGATATAAAAATTTAACGGCAAATGAAATGTTTTTTAACGGGCATTTCCCCAATAACCCCATAATGCCCGGAGTTCTTCAAATTGAAGCTCTGGCACAAACAGCCGCTCCTATTTTGCTTACAATGGAACAATATAAAGGAAAATTGGCATTATTTGCAGGCGTTGATAATGTCAGATTTAAAAATATCGTGCGCCCCGGCGACAGATTTGATATGGAAGTTTATATGACAAAAGTTAAAGGACCCATTGCAAAATGCACGGCCAAAGGCTTTGTAGACGGAAAACTTTGTGTTGAAGCGGAAATTACGATAGCATTGAAATAGAAAGTTGTGAATATTATGACGATACATCCGACGGCAATAATTGACAAAAACGCAAAAATCGCACCCGATGTTGAAATAGGACCAAACGTAATTATCGGACAAGATGTTGAAATTTCATCGGGCGTCAAAGTCGGTGCAGGCGCCACCATTGAATTTGCAAAAATCGGCGAAAATACAAAAATTGCACCGTACGCATCAATTGGCGGCGAACCGCAGGATTTAGGTTACAGGGGCGAAAAAACGGGTGTCATTATCGGCAAAAATTGCTGGATCAGAGAATTTGCCACAATAAACAGAGCCTCCGGCGAAGGCAACAATACGATTTTGGGCGATAAATGCTTAATTATGGCATATGCCCATGTTGCGCATAATTGCGTTTTGGGTAATGAAGTTATTATGGCAAATGCCGCAACCATAGGCGGACATACTCACGTCGGATACGGCGCATGGCTCGGCGGAATGAGCGTATATCACCAAAACGTAAGAATAGGCGATATGGCAATTGTTTCCGGTGCTTCCGCCACAAGGCTCGATATTCTTCCTTATTCAAAATCCGAAGGCGCTCCCGCACTTGCAATGGGTGTTAATGCCATAGGCTTAAGAAGAAGGGGAGTGGATAAAGCCTCAATTGATGCAATTCATAAAGCGATAAGAATTTTAAAAAGTCCCAAATATAATACAACTCAGGCAATTGAAGTTATCCGCGAAGAAATTAAAGGCAACGAATACATTGATAAAATGATTGAATTTATCCAAACTTCAAAAAGAGGGGTCTGTATTAAATCTAACAAAGAATTCTACAGAACCGAGGATGAATTTAATGAATAATTTTTATGAAAAATATGCAGACGTTCTTGTTAATTATTCAACAAAAGTAAAGAAAAATGACCTTGTCATAATAAAAGCGGAAAGTTATCTTGCAGAACCCTTAATTAAAGAAATATACAAACTTTCAATTAAAAACGGGGCGCACCCCGTTGTAAGATGCGCTCTTGAGGGGTTAAGCGAAATTTTTATTAAAAACGCAACCGACGAGCAATTAGATTTTGTCGATGAAATTTCAAAGCTTGAATATGAAAAAGCGGATAAAATTATCTCAATCGGAGCGCCCTTTAACGTTAAATCAATGGCAAACACCGATTCAAAAAAAATGGCAAGAAGGTCAAAAGCAACAAGAGAATTATCAAAGACTATGCTTGAAAGGTCTGAGAAAGGTGAATTGAACTGGGTTATTGCAGATTTTCCGACCCACGCCCTGAGCCAGGAAGCAAAAATGTCATTGGATGAATACAGAGAATTTTTAATTAATGCCTGCTATCTTGATTTAGATAATCCCGTTCAAAAATGGATTGAAATCGGAGAAGAGCAAAAAAGAATAGCGTCAAAATTAAACGGCACAAAAAAACTGCATATCACGGGCGAAAAAACGGATATAACATTTAATGTTGAAGGAAGGCTCTGGATTTCATGCGACGGGGTTAACAATTTCCCCGACGGAGAAATTTTTACATCACCCGTTGAAGATTCTGCGGAAGGCGAAATTTATTTTGATTTTCCCGCAATATACAGAGGAAATTCGGCGCACAACATTTATCTTCGACTTGAAGAAGGCAAAGTGGTCGAAGCAAAAGCGGAATCCGGCGAAGAATTTCTGTTATCCATGCTTGATACCGATGAAGGTTCAAGAATGGTGGGTGAAATTGCAATCGGAACGAACGAAAGAATTAAAAACGTTACGGGAAACATTTTGTTTGACGAAAAAATAGGCGGCTCGATTCATATGGCACTAGGCGCCTCATATCCGGAAACGGGCGGAAAAAATGTTTCGGGGCTTCATTGGGATATTATAAAAAATATGAAAAATAATTCTTTTATTTATGCCGATGATAAATTAATTTATAAAAACGGCAAATTTGTTATTTAAAGATGAATAAAATTCTAAACACCCTTAAAAAAAGCCGCTATAGCGAACTTGAAATTATTGATAATAAAATTTTATCGTTTTTGAATTCAAACGAAAACGAATTAAATTCGTATTATAAAAAATTTTTATTCGACGGGGCAAAAAGGCTGAGGCCTTTATTTGTTCTTCTTGTATGTGAGCTTGAAGAATTTGAAATCAACGATGATATTTATAATCTTATATGTGCAGTTGAATTAATACACAATGCAAGTTTAATACATGACGATATTTTAGATGAAGCATTAACAAGAAGAAACAAAGAATGCATACATATAACAAAAGGAAACAAAATTGCCGTTCTTGCCGGAGATTATCTTTTAACCGAAGCAATGGATTTTTTATCGGAAATTAAAAACAAAAAAGTATATAAAACAATTGCAAACGCCGCAAAAGATATGACAAAAAGCGAGATAAAATCCCTGTTGAACAGATTTAACCGAATAAATCTCGAAGATTATCTTTTAATTTCAAAAGAAAAAACTTCCTCGCTTTTTGTTGCCGCAGTTAAAAGTTTATATGAAATTAAAGGAATAAAAGAAAATCAAACTTTAATTGATTTCAGCGAAAAATTTTCTCTTTGTTTTCAATTAAAAGACGATATAAACAATTTTTTAAACAAAGACGAAAATAAATGTGCAAAAGACAATCTGCAAGGCGTTTATACACTTCCTTTAATTTTAAGGGAAAATATAAAAAATAATTATGATATAATTCAAAAATCAAACGAATTTTTAAACAACCTTATAAATGAAGCAAAAAAACTTCTTGCGGGATATAAAGATTCAAAAGCAAAAGAGGATATATTTTCTTTAATTGAATTATTTAAAGGATAAAATTTATGGATAACAAAGAAGAATTAATTGACAAAAAAGCAAAATCAGCTTTAAGAGAAATTGTTGAAACAATTGTTTTTGTCATTGTAGCGGTTATTTTAATAAGGTTTTTTATAGGCGAATTAAGGTAGATTCCCTCTTCTTCCATGTATCCCACATTAATTGAAGGCGACAGAATTTTTGTTGAAAAATTAACCAAACCCTTTGTTAAACCCAAAAGAGGAGATGTCGTCGTTTTTTATCCGCCGGATGAAGAATTAAAAAACGATTTATGGTCTGTTTTTTCAAGATTAACTGGTATTTTTTGCAAAGATATAGCA
>DVJH01000057.1 GCA_018710795.1 Candidatus Galligastranaerophilus gallistercoris
ATGAAAAAATCTATTTTTCAAATTGTCTTGCAATGGTAATTAACCCGCATATAACGGATTCTCTCCGTAAAGATTTCGGCATAGAAACAATTTAGTTGCCGTATATAAGTTTATCCGAACCGTAAAAAATCTTCTGTGCCGCAACTCCGTACGGAATTGCCGCTTTATCGGTTATTAATATGCTGAAAACATCCTTAACGGGACCGTCTGTTTTGGTATAATCATATCCTTTTGTATTATTATTAATATCGGGGTTCGGTTTTCTGTCTCCGTTAACGTCAACCATAATAATACAGGGGGGTTTTACGGTAAGATCCTTATTGTTGCTGAGCCCTAAAGAACCGCATTCTCCGTTATTCCCGTGAGCGTATATCAAATCATTATCATGGAGCTTTAAAACAATATTATTATCATGCGGAATTTCAAATTTTGTGCCGTCCACGGTATAAAACGCATAATTATCGGCTCCGCCGGAAGTCATACTTGTTGTTGATTTCATAACTATCATCGAATTAACAAAATATTGAAATAAATCTTTTGTTTCATACGGACTTTCGCCGACCCTTGCAATGTTCAGGACAATAGCCTGATTCAGCGATGAAATTGCCTTTAAAAGCTCCGTTTTATATTCTTTTTCTTTGGTGTTTGAAATTACGGAAGGTATTATAAAAGCGGCAACAACCCCGAGTATTGCAAGCGTAATCAAAACTTCGGCAAGCGTAAAAGCGATTTTTTTCTTCATTTTACTTAATACCCCTCCATACAATAATATATTATCTTTTAAACATCTGCAAGAAATAAAAATTATTGTTAAGCTTATTATTTTTTGCTTTTAAAGATAATTTAAGGTAAAATCGTTGTTGAACAATAAAAGAAGTGAGAAAGTAAAGAAAGAAGAAAAAATGGAAAACACACCTGAAACAAAAAAATTTGAAATTTCTATCGGCGGCAAACTCGTTACCGTTGAAACCGGAAAATACGCAAAATCGGCAACAAGTTCCGTTACCGTAAGATGCGAAGATACAATGCTTTTTATCCATGCAATAGTAAGCAAAGAGCCCAGAGTCGGAATAGATTTCTTCCCGTTATTAATTGATTATGAAGAAAGAATGTCCTCAATCGGAAAAATCCCCGGCGGATATACAAGAACCGAAGGCAAAGCAAGCGAAAAAGCCATTTTGGTTTCAAGATTAATTGACCGCCCCATTCGTCCCCTCTGGCCTAAAGGATACAGAAACGATGTTCAGATTGTTTCACAGTTATTCAGCTATGATCAAAAAAACCAGCCCGATGTTTTATCGATTTTAGGTGCATCATCTGCCCTTATGTTATCGGGTGCTCCTTTTGAAGGACCCGTGGGCGCAATAAGAGTAGGAAGAATTGACGGGGTTATGATTGCAAACCCCACCCATCAGGAAATCGAAAAATCCGATATGGATATTGTTATCGCGGGAACCCATGATTCCGTCATTATGGTTGAAGCGGGCTGTAAATTCGTAACGGAAGATGATATTATGGCAGCGGTTGAATTTGCACAGGTTGAAATCAGAAAACAATGCGACGCACAAATTCAATTTGCAAAAGATTGCGGAGTTCAAAAAGAAGAATTTGTAAATCCTTACGATACGTCAGAAATCGCACAAATTATCAAAGACAACACATACGATATGATAGTTGACGCTTATCATAATTTTGACCGCGAATACAGGCAAAACAAACTTGATGAAGCAAAAACACTGGTAAAAGAAAAAATAGAAGCTCTGGATGAAAATCACCCGATTAAAACAATGATGGAAGAAACGGGCATTGATTTTGTTGCCGAAGAATTTAAGGCGCTCGAAAAGAAAATAATGCGTGCAATGATTAAAGATGAAGGCGTCAGAGCAGACGGAAGAAAAGTAACCGATGTCCGCCCCATCTGGTGCGAAGTCGGTGTTATACCGAGAGCACACGGTTCTGCCGTATTTACAAGAGGTCAAACCCAAATTTTATCCTGCGCAACGCTTGCAGGACCCAATATGGCGCAAGAGCTTGACGGCGTTGACCCGATTACGACAAAACGCTATATGCACAAATACATCTTCCCCGGTTTTTCGGTAGGTGAAGTTAAGGCCTTAAGAGGCCCCGGACGAAGAGAAATCGGACACGGCAATTTGGCGGAACGCGCTAACGTTCCCGCACTTCCCACGGAAGAAGAATTTCCATACGCAATAAGAGTAACCTCTGACGTTTTGGAATCAAACGGTTCCACTTCAATGGGTTCAACCTGCGCAAGTTCAATGGCATTAATGGATGCGGGCGTTCCCGTACATTGTATGATAGGGGGCGTTGCCATGGGTCTTATTAAAGAAGGAGACACCGATATTGTCTTAACCGACATTCAAGGCATTGAAGACTTTTTAGGCGATATGGACTTTAAAGTAACGGGTAATGACTACGGCATAACGGCGCTTCAAATGGATATGAAAATAAAAGGCATATCGAATGAAACCCTAAGACGCGCATTATATCAAGCAAAAGACGGCAGACTGCACATCATGGGCAAAATGAGAGAAGCAATCTCCGAACCCAGAAAAGATTTGTCTCCTTTTGCTCCGAGATTATACACGATGCACATCCCCGTTGATGATATAGGAACCGTAATCGGACCCGGCGGCAAAATGATAAGAAGCATAATCGACGCCTCCGGCGCTGAAATTGATATCAAAGATGACGGCACGGTTACGATTACGTCAAACGACAAAGAAGGTGCGGACATTGCAATGCAGAAAATTAAAGAGCTCACCTTTAAAGCCGAAGTCGGCATGGTGGCAAAAGGAAAAGTTGTAAGAATTATACCTATAGGCGCTTTTGTCGAACTGGCGCCCGGCAAAGACGGTATGGTCCATATTTCCCAGGTCTGCAATGAAAGAATAGATTCAATCGAACCCCACCTTTCAATCGGTCAGGAAGTAATCGTCAAGGTTATTAAAATTGACGATAAAGGCAGGGTAAATTTAACGATTAAGGGAGTATCAGATGAAGAAAAAGCCTCTGTTTGCGACAATCTTGTCGGTGTGTAGTCTGGCATTGTTTTTAACCGGCTGCACAAGCTTAAACTACGTTGATGAAGACTACGACGAAACTAAAGCGGCGAATATTCAAACCGGCGAAATGTTTAACATTTCAACGTATGAAAAAACAAGCGGAAATCAAACCGTAAAAATGGGAATTTCGCAAACCCCGCTTGAAGGGGCAATGGTCCTGTATATACAGATTAAAAATAACTCGGATATGCTCTACAGATTTAATGTGGAAGATTTATACGTCGAATCTCCGATAGGTGAAATTTCGTTTATAACTCCCGCAAGCTATCTGGAAGCTTATCAAAATTATGAAGCCCAGAATTACGTAGGCTTAATGGCGGCAGGGACTCAACTGAATTCTTTTGCAAACATTCAAAATCCCTACAGACAAACTCTGACACAGCCGCAAACGGCTATGGAAAATCAAAATAAAACTCCCGAACTTAAGCAATTGGAACAGACAATTGCGGGTATTCAAAAACATACTACAACCACAACAGGTTATATTAACCCCTACTCCGAGGAATATTACTATATATTCATAAGAAAACCGGATGAATACCCTATTACGGTTAAATACAAAGATTTAACATATAAGTTCGGCGGCAAACGTGATGACACAAAAGAATAAAAATTCTTTTTT
>DVJH01000058.1 GCA_018710795.1 Candidatus Galligastranaerophilus gallistercoris
TGAGCACGGCGGCATTTGTTGCGGGTGCGGCGCTTTTATTGGGCGCAGGCAAAAAGGCGGGATTAAAACTTGCCGATAAATTTAAACCCGCTGCCGATTCAATCAAACGCTCAATTGTTAAATGTTCGGAAAAAATTGATAATTCCGCTTCGGGCAAACTGACCGAAAAAATTTCGGGCAAGGTTTCTGAATTTACATCAAAACATCCCAAATTATCAAAAGCCGCTTCCATAATGGCTACGGTCCTTCCTGTTGCAGGGTTTATGGGCGGCACTTTGACCCTTGCAAATAAAGTGGCTGATGACAGAGATGAAAAGGCGCTATCTAACATCAATAAGCTTACTCTAATGAGAGAATATGCTAAGGCTGCCTTGGGCGATAATGAATTATCGGATGATAAGTCTGATATTTCAGATAAAGACGACGATTAATAAATTAAAAAATATTTTTTAAAAAAATCCCTTGCAAAATAAATCTGCAAGGGATTATAAATATTGAATCAATATTTTCTATCCTATTCCCTCTCTTTAAGTACATTCGCCCAATGTTTCAATGATTCCGAAAGTTCACGGTGTTCATGTGAAAAATTGGGGTTTCTCAGTCTGTTTGCTTCCCAGATTACGTCGGGAAGATTAACCGCGTCGTAATCTTCAAGTTTTTTATGGTATTCATCGTTAAAATCAGGTGTCATTCTTAATGACCAGTTTTGGTCCCCGGTGGTTCCCGGCTGATTGTATCTTTCTTTTATACCGAATAAATCGGTCCAGAAAATTTGTACGTTTTTTGCTCCCGAGGCAAAGAGGTCAATGAATTTTTTCCTTCTTTCGAATTTATCGGGGTACAGTTCTTTGGCGCTTGCGGTGTCATGGTTTGCAACCATAACGGCATTGTTTTTAGGGGCATTCCAGATTTCATCTCCGTTTTTCCATTGTGTTACGGTGAGCCCGCCGATGCCTAAATTTTTGAGCGTTTCGACACTGTTGCCGGGCATATATCCCAAATCTTCCGCTATAATTGCGCTTGAATCAAGCCCTGCCGCATTTGCCGCGGGTAAAATTATTTTCTTTAAAATTCTGTCGCAATTATGTCCGTTTTTGCCTCTGTATACCTCGGAATAAAGTCTGCCCTGACGGTTTCCGTTCTCGGAATATACATATGGGTCAATTAACCCTACGATGTGGTCGATTCTGACTCCGCCCTTGTTTTCTTCAAACACTCTTTCATATTTGTCGTATAAAAATTTGCCTGCTTCTCCGAGCTGGTTTGTTCTGTTATCGCTGCTGAAAAGCTGATTCGGGTCAAGCACGAAAAAGCCCCATTTTTGCGGTTCATTGCTCCAGGGCTCTTTGCAGCCCATTCTTAAATCTTTTAAGAATAAATGCTTATTGCCCCATACTTCGGCGTCCGAAAAGGCAACGGGAATATCGGCTATGGGTTTTATTCCTTTTTCTTTTAATTTTTTGTTGCCGTTGTCGAGTGCTTTTTTGGCAAGCATTTGCGAGAATAAAAATGCGTCTATTTCATCTTTATGTTTGCTTCTAAGATGACTTAACCTTGCTTCTTTTTGTTTTTGTTCATGGTAGCTGTTTGACTTATCAAACAGGTTTTTATCGGTTTCCACGTCCCAATCCGATGTGTCGCACCCGTATGATTCAAGCCCCCAGTTTGGCCAGTAATCGTTATTGTATTTATCTGTTAATATGCTGTAGAGTGCATTTTTTTCCTGTTCTCTGCCGTGGATTTGTTTGAACTGTTGAAAATCGCTGCTCAATGATTCGATTGCCGCTCTTTCTTCGCTGTCTAATTCATCTAAATTTTCGGATTTATATTTATATGTTTGATAAGCTTCTTCAAGTGCGGTTCTGTTTGTATTAACCGCATAAGTATAATCGGATTTATTCTGTCCGCGTCTCGGGTTATTGTTAACCGTTGAACTATATGTCTCGTCGCTTAAAATGCAGCCGTATTCGAGTGTCGTTAATTTATCCAAATCTATAATTAATGTATTATATGCGCTTGAATTTGATGCATAAGGAGATGCATCGGTTCTTTTTCTTAAACCCGAAGGCTCCTGCTGCCATTTTGTAAATCCCCAGTCATAAAGAAAAGGAAACAGCATTTTTTCGGAGCTTTTTGAATAAGGAACACCTATTCCGACATCTTTTGAATACTCGGACGGCGAACAATTCGTGGGCAATATTACGCACATATTTTTATCCAATGTCCTGAGCCCGTCTTGAATGGCTTTTCTGCATTGAGGTTTTTCGTCTTCTCTTAATTTTCTTTTAAATGACGGTGAATTATCACTGCTGTTATATCGGCTGATTGCACCTATTTTCAAAACAACACTCCTTATATTATATATATAACCTAACAACACACTGTTTGCTATTCAAATAAAACACAAAAATAATTTTTTTGCACATCGGCTTAAAATGTTAAAAAAAATGTTAAGAAATGTTAAAATAAACTTTCAAATATATTCTGATAGTTACGTATATTTAAAAAAACAATTGCAATTTTTATGTTAAGTAATGTGAACAACGTAGGACAAATATTAAAAAAAATGATAATATAAATACATAAAGTGTTCTTTTTACCCGTTAGGGTAATGCAGGAAATAGAGATAATGACTCAGATATGAAGTTTCATTAAGCATAACAACCAAGAAAAGTAAATTTTTGAAGAATAAATTTTTTATATATATAGTGAAGTGTATTTCTATTAAATAGTGTCATTTGTTGACCAAAAATGTGTGAAAATTGTTATTTGGAGGAATCTGATTATATGACAATTAGTGTGAACAACCGCAAAAAACAGGCAAAAAAATCTTTTGAGGAATTAATCAAAGATCTTCAAACTTCAAATTCCGAAAAAGTGCGTTATAACGCAGCAAGGGTTCTCGGCGAAATGGGCGACTTTAATGCCGTTAAACCTTTAATTGATGTGTTAAAATACGATAAAAACGGTTCGGTTCGTTTATATGCCGCCCGCGCACTCGGTGAATTGGGCGATACAAATGCTACCGTTCCTTTGATTGAATCATTAAGAGAAGACAGAAACGTTGACGTAAGAGTGCGTGCAGCCCGTGCATTAGGTCGTTTGGGCGGCGCAATCGTTGTCGAACCTCTTGTTGAAGCACTTAACGACGAAAATCCGCAGGTTTGTATTACCGCAACCGATGCATTAATTGAAATCGGCGATGTTGCAACAGATGCATTGATTGAATCGCTTGACCATGAAAAAGTTAACGTAAGATGCGATGCAACACGTGCACTCGGCGAAATCGGCAACAAAAAAGCCGTTGATAAAATCATTAAAATGCTCAAAGACGAATGGGTTAACGTTCGTATCTACGCTGTTACTTCATTAGGCAAACTCGGCGACACAAAAGCCGTTCCCGCTTTAATTGAAGTTATGGAAAATAAACAGGAAAACGATTTGGTAAGAGCCGGTGCAGCTGCAGCACTCGGTGTATTGAGAGATCAAAGAGCACTTCTTCCTTTAAGAAAATTAATTATCGAAGCGGAAGAACTCGGCGAACTTGAAGACACCGCATTAAAATCATTTAAAAAGATAATGGCTGCAAACTGGGAATCAATCCCCGGTGCTGCTCCCGTTAAAAAACCTGCGCTTTTCTAAATTAAATCGCACCCTAAGTTATTCAAATAAATAAGCCCTCTTAAATATTTAAGAGGGCTTTTAGTTTATTAATTTATATTTATATTTTTTATATTTATATTTCGGTTTGTTTTGTTTGCTCGCCCGATGTAAGGTCTTTTACGGTATAATATCCGCCTTTTATTTCATCTTCCCCAAGAATTATTGCTTTAAGTGCAACCTTGGATGCCTTTTCAAGTTGTTTTGCAAATTTCCTCGATTGCATGTCAAAATCTGCGCTGTATCCTTTTTCTCTTAATTTTACGGCAAGTTTAACCGCCTCTTTTGTTTCGGTTGATACAATATAATAATCTAGTTTTTTATCTTCCTCTTTTTTTATAAGGCTGCAAAGTCTTTCAACTCCGAGTGCAAACCCGACGGCGGGTGTCGGCTTTCCGCCGAGCATTTCAACAAGCCCGTCATATCTTCCTCCGCCTAAAATTGCATTTTGAGAACCCAAAGAACTGCTTTTAACTTCAAAAACCGTTCTTGTATAATAATCAAGCCCTCTTACAAGCATTTTATCAATTTCAAATTTAACATCTGCAGCGCTCAGGTATTTTTTTACATCTTCAAAATGTTCTCTGCATTCGTTGCAGATAAAATCTTTCAATACAACGTTTTTTATCTCGTCTTTTTCAAAGATTTTTTTGCAATCTTCATTTTTGCAATCAAGCATTCTTAAAGGGTTTTTTTCAAATCTTACTTTGCAGTCGTCGCAAAGTTCATTAAGATACGGTTTAATTGCTTTTTTGATTTCTTCTTTATATTTATTTCTGCATTCAGGGCACCCTAAAGAATTAAGACTTACCGTTAAATCATTAAGCCCCGTTGCTTTTAAAAATTCCGTTGCCATAATAATAACTTCGACATCGGCTGCCGCTTCTTTTATTCCGAATAATTCAAGCCCGATTTGGTGAAATTGTCTCTGGCGCCCTGCCTGCGGTCTTTCGTATCTGAACATGGGTCCCATATACCATAATTTAACGGGGGGTGATAATCTGTCCATATTATGTTCAATATAGCTTCTTACAACTCCTGCCGTGTTTTCGGGGCGCAGAGTTATTGAATTTTCATTATTTCCGACAGTAAATGTGTACATTTCTTTATTGACTATGTCGGTTGAATCGCCGACGCCTCTTTTAAATAATTCCGTTGCTTCAAATATCGGCGTTCTTATTTCTTTATAATTTGCTTTTTGGAAAAGCTCCGCCGCTTTTTTTTGTACGACCTGCCAGGTTAAAATTTCATCGGGCAGTATATCTTTTGTTCCTCTTTGTGCTGTTATCATTTTTTTGTTCCCTGCTTTCTTAAATATTCTTCGATAAAACCGTCAATATTGCCGTCCATAACCGAATCAATATTTCCCGTTTCGTAATTTGTTCTGTGGTCTTTTACCATTTTATACGGATGAAAAACGTATGACCTTATCTGCGAGCCGAAATTTATATCGACATTTTCGCCTTTGAGGTCCGATAATTTTTTTTCGTGTTCAAGCTTTTTAATTAAAAGCAGTTTTGAAGCAAGCATTTGCATAGCGGTTTCTCTGTTTTGCAATTGCGATCTTTCCTGCTGAC
>DVJH01000059.1 GCA_018710795.1 Candidatus Galligastranaerophilus gallistercoris
TCTTCTTCGCTTGCATTAAAGGGAATATAAATCGGATTGCCGTATAATGCTTTCATTTTGATACAATTTAGCGGAAAACAAAATTCATCCCACGTATTAAATTTTAAGAAAAACCATGAAGGCGAATACCAGCTCATGGGAACAATCGGCACACCCGTCATTCTTGCAATTTCAATTATGCCTTTTTTAACTTTGTGTTTGGGGCCTCTCGGGCCGTCAATCGTGAGTGCTCCGTTGTTTCCTTTTTTAATTGCATCAATTAATTCTAAAGTAGCGCTCGCACCTTTTCTGTTATGGGAGCCTCTCACAACATTAAGCCCCATGGCGGCTCCCGCCTGTGCTATGATTTCTCCGTCGTTAGAATTTGAAATCATTACGGTTGTTTTTTCTCTTTCTTTAAGAGCATACAGCCCGCACTGGTGCGCATGCCAGAGAGCAAAAATACATTGGTTTTCGGGGTAATTAATATTTTTGCAGTAATAAAAATGTCTTTTAAATTCAAAATATAAAGTTACAAGTTTTGCAAGGAGCTGAGTTCTTGCTGTTTTGGGAAAAATAGTATCAATTAATTTCTTACCCATTTTCCCCCCTTAAATCGGATGCAAGTTTGTGTGCCATAAGTCCTTCTTTTTGCGCAATATATGAAGCTGTTTTTGAAAGTTCATGTGCATAATTTTTATCAATTTCCTGATAAGTTAAAATTTTTATGAAATCAAAAACCGATAATCCGCCCGTATATTTTGAAGCCATATTTGTCGGCAATACATGGTTTGTTCCCGATACGTAATCCCCGAAAACTTCCGCACAATTTGAACCGATAAACATTGAACCGTAGTTTTTAAATTTATCCGTATAACATTTTGGATTTTTAAGCATAATCTCAAGATGTTCGGGAGCTCTTTTGTTTGTTATTTCGATTATTTCATCAATACTGTCCGCAATCACCGCAAATGACTTATCAAAGGCAATCTGCGCAATGTCTCTTGTTTGAAGACTATCTAAAAATTCTTTTGCATAATTTTGAACATTATTTGCAAGCTCAGCCGATGTTGTTACAAGATAGCTTCTTGCGTCCTTATCATGCTCGGACTGTGCAAGCATATCGGCCGCAATTAATTTTGCATCGGCGCTTTCATCCGCCGCAATTAAGACTTCGGACGGTCCCGCAAGGAAATCAATATCAACTTTTCCGTACACGTGTTTTTTTGCGTAAGTTACATATCTGTTCCCCGGGCCCACTATTTTATTAACTTCTTTTATGGTTTCGGTGCCGAAGGCAAATGCGCTTATTGCTTGAGCACCGCCCAGTTTATATATCTTATCTGCGCCCGCAATATGCGCCGCAACAATCGTTTCGGGTTTAATTCTCGGGGAAGTCAAATAAATTTCATTTACCCCCGCAGCCTTTGCGGGGATAACCGTCATAAGGCAGGAGCTCGGGAGCGGATAATTTCCGCCGGGCACATAACATAAGACTCTGTCTAAAGGAACCGTTTTATGCCCCAAAACAGAATCGCCCGTCTTATATTCAAGATTTTTTATGCATTCAAGCTGGCGGGCTGCAAAATCTAGAATATTATTTTTTGCGATCGTAATTTTATTGACGTATTCCTGCCCCACCGTATTATATGCATTTATAATCTCATCATTGGTAACAATAAAATCATCTGCCGAATTAAAATTACCGTCAGAAAATTTATTGGAAATTTCAATTAAAAATTTATCGCCCGAATTTTTTACGCCGGCTATGATTGCATCAATTGAAGCATCGTTGTCATATTCAATGACGCCGAAAAATTCATCGCTTATATTTTTGTTTTTTAAATCGTTAACGGTAATTATTCTCATTATTTCGCCCTTGAAGCAAGATTGTTTATGATATCTTTCGGGGTGATGTTATTTGCGGCCATAAATACAAGCAGGTGATAAATTAAATCTGCCGCTTCCCAGCCGAGCCCGTCTCCTTGTTCAAAATTAACCGTTTCAAAAGCTTCTTCCATAATTTTTCTTTTCAGATAGAAGCTGTTTTTAAATAATTTTGTCGTATAAGAATTCTCGGGCATATTTTCTTTTCTGTCCGCAATAAGTTTATATAAATCGGTTATGGAAAATTCTTTGTCTTCAAAACAGCTGTAACGGTTTAAGTGGCATGCATTGCCCTTTTGCCTTACCTGATAGAGTATGGCATCTCCGTCGCAATCAAATTTTGCACTCAATAGTTCCTGTGTGTTGCCTGATGTCAGCCCTTTTGTCCAAAGTTCGTTTCTTGAGCGGCTGAAATAAGTTGCACAGCCTTCTTTTAATGATTTTTTAACGGATTCTTCATTAGAATAAGCAAGCATAAGAACCTGTTTTGTAAATTTATCCTGCACGATAGTAGGGATTAATCCGTCTTTAAATTTATCAAAATTAAGACACGCAACAAATGCATCTTCAAGATTAATTTTGCCCGTGTATATAGACATTCCCAATTGAGACGAAATATTTAACTTTTCAAGTTCTTTTATCTCATCCGTTGTGGTAATTCCGCCTGCAGCCACAATCGGCTTATTTGTAATTTTTCTTATCTCTTTGTACGCTTCAATATTGGTACCCTGAAGCATGCCTTCATTCTCGACAATGGTATAAAGAAAGCCGCTGCAAAAATCGCCGAATCTTTGTACCTGAGTTTGAGTCGACACTTCTGTATCTGTTTTCCATCCCTCTACGGTAATTTTTCCGTTTCTTGAATCAATTGCAACAATTACTCTGTCTTTCGGCAGTTTTGAAAGAAAATTTTCATCCGCGGCGGTACCTATAATGATTTTATCCGCACCGTTTGCAAGCATGCGTTTTGCTTTTTCAACCGTTCTTATTCCGCCCCCGACACGGCATTTTGCAATTTTGCAAATTTTATATATCAATTCTTCATTGTCTTTCCCTGTATCCATGGCGGCGTCTAAATCGATAACCGCAAGCTCGCCGAATCTGGAATAATATTTTGCAAGTTCGATTACATCTTCTCTTTCAAGTACTTTTTCTTTTCCCTGTTTAAGCTGTACCGCTTTTCCGTCCATTAAATCTATACTTGGAATAATCATTTTTAAATCCTTTATTTGAAGAAATTATCTAAATAGCTCCACTCGAATTTTCGCTTTCTTGCGTTTTCGATTTTTGCGTTCTCCTGCGGCTGTGTGGTTAATTCGGTCAAAATACCGTGCAATTCCGGCTCTTCCGATGCTTCAAGATGTTTTATGTCAAATTCGTATGCAAGGTTTCTGACTTTAACGCTGTAAGAAACAGGCAGCGTTTTAATCCCCAGCTTTAGTCCCAATATATTAGCATGCAAACGCATTGCAATCAAATATTTTAATTTTGAAAATTCATCCGATATTTGTTCGGGATTTTTATAAAGAATTACTTTTGTTTTAAGCTGCATATTTCTTTGTTTCAGCTGTTTTTCAAGCTTATAGCATTCAGCTGCATCGGTTTTATTTTGAAATGAATAAAGTCTTATTTCGTAATCGGAAAAGAACATATCAAGATATTTTGCAAGATATTTATAATAATCCTTGTGTAAAAATTTATAGTCCCTGAGCTGAACTCCGACTATGTTTTGCGGGCTGTATTCGGGTGTATTGAGGCTCCAGAGAGCGTCTGAGGTATACTTTGAGTTTATTTTCCATTTTGTAAGCATTCTTTGTGAATATATATCTCTTACCGTAATTAAATCCGCTTTTTTTAGTACAAATTTTGAAATATTTTCAGCAAATTTACCTTTAAGAGGACCAATGCCTTGAGAAAAGAGAATTACTTTTTTAAAAAATAATTTTGCCGTAAATATTATAAAAAGATAATAAAGAAGGCTTCTTGTGCTTGTTTCGTTTTGAATCAGGTTCCCGCCGCCCGAAATTACAATATCGCTTTTTAAAATTTCGCCGATTACGTTAAAAAATCCTTTGTAATAAGAAGATTTTATGTTGAACATTTCTTTTGTAGATTTCGGATTGGAACTTAAAGCCGTAATATC